>JBDTHD010000236.1:0-12697 GCA_039937075.1 Ginsengibacter sp.
ACTGAAGCTGCTGAATTTATTGATAAATTAATTGATTATTTACAACCAAACCCAGGTTCGATGATGCTTGATGTGGGTTGTGGAAAAGGCCGATATTCCATACAACTTGCTTCGAAGGGTTTTGACGTTACGGGAATTGATATCTCGCAACACAGTATTACAAAAGCGCTAAATAATGAAACCGATCACCTTCATTTTTTTCTCCACGATATGAGGTTGCCTTTTTGGATTAACTATTTTGATTATGCTTTTAATTTTTTTACCAGTTTCGGATATTTTAATACTCGTCGGGAACACAATAATTCGATTAGAACCATTTCCCAGTCTTTGCATCCGGGAGGAACATTTGTAATTGATTACCTGAATATTCATCATGAAGAAAACAATTTGATTCCTCAATGTGACATTAGTGTTGGCGATGTACATTATTCGATTACAAAATGGTTTGATGAAACCCATTTTTATAAAAAAATAACGGTAACAGATAAAAATGTAAACGAGCCTTTGCATTTTTCAGAGAAAGTCTCAAAATTTTCTTTGGATGATTTTCTTGAAATGCTTTCATCTCAAAAGATGCAGGTAAAAGAAGTGTTTGGAGATTATAATTTCAACAAATATGATTTACAAAATTCTCCGCGATTAATTATTGTGGCGAAGAAAATGATTGAATAAGAAAGAGATTTAGTAAACCAACAAATAAATCGGATTTTTATTTTGCAGATTTAAATACTACGCTTCCGCTTTTTCCATAATCAGATTCCATTCGAACTTCATATCTTTTTCCTCCGTCTGTAACCACCATCAATGCCGTATTTGGCGGAATAGTTCCGAGGTTATCTGCATACATTGTTACGATATTTTCCGAAACGTTTTTATCAAGCGTTAGAGTCAGCGATACGGGTTTTTCCGATAATCTCTGGTGAGATAACACCACCTTACCATTGTAAAATACAGTTATTGAATCGCCATCAACGTAGCCATTATCATAAAAATCGAGTTTAAATGTTGGCTGGCTTATATCGATTGTTTTGACGATATCTTTTCTGCGGCTTGCAAATCCTTCCAATGCAGGAGGAGTCTTTATCATCTTTTCTACATTCCGATCCGCAAAATCATCTTTTGTAACAAGGCTTTTTACGCTCTCTGGCTTTTGAAAAGGCGCTGTTTGAATTGTAGGTTTTTTTGAAGGAGCCTTTCTTATTGACGGAGTAATTTTTTTGCGGGTCGTTGCTACATCATTTTTATGTTCCGGTTGTTTTTTGTAAGCTGGCTTTTTTTCAGGCGTTTTTGCTTTGGCAACAGGTTCCGTTTTACGAGGCATATATCCAATTGGAAGAGGATATATAATCCTGCGGGAAAGAACAGTGGTGCCGGTTCCGCAGCCTTTCCCCTGGTTGGGGGCAGGAATCCATGTCCCACGCAAAACTTCCATTCCCGAATCTTTTTCGTAATGCAACTTGTGAGTTTGAAAACAATTTTGAAAATCAGGTGGCGTATTGAATTTTGTTCGTTCTACTTCTGTAACTACGATGTCGTTTGTTTGACGGTCTAAGGTTCCTGTCAATCTGCAAATAGTATAATACCTGTTTGGCCCTTCATGAAAATAAGTGTAGGAATAGCCTGAAACTTTCGAGCCTTCGGTGGTGAGTTCCAAAACATATTGTATGTCATCATCAATACCCGATATGCCGTAGCCTCCTTCATCAAAACCACCCTTCCATTGTCCGTTAAAATTGACTTCTTTTTTAATGTGCGATTTATAATGCGAGGAGGCTTTATCGGAAGAAAAGTTTTGTGCATAAGAGTGCTGCGCAAATAATCCAAAGTTTACGAACAGCAAAATTACCAGGGTAGAATATCTTTTCATTAATGCCTCGTTATTTGTTCAATCAAAATTAATTGTTATTAAAAACTTATCACTTCAAAGGAATAGCATCTTTGTCTAATACTTCGTTAAATTTGCGATTCAAAATTTAAATAAAAACAAAAATTTTAAATAGAGGATGATCAATATTACTTTTCCTGATGGTGCTGTAAGGCAATATGAGAAAGGATCTTCAGCAATGGATATCGCAAAATCAATAAGCGAAGGCCTAGCGAGAAAAATTCTGGCTGCTGAAATAGACGGCCAGGTTTGGGATCTTTCGCGGCCTATAAATCAGGACGCATCCGTCAATTTTTTAAAGTGGGAAGATGAGAAAGGAAAATCGACTTTTTGGCATTCGTCTGCTCACCTGATGGCAGAAGCAGTTGAAGACACTTTTCCAGGTGTAAAATTTTGGGTAGGTCCGCCAATCGAAAAAGGATTTTATTATGATATTGACCTGGGCGAAAATGTAATCGCAGAATCTGACCTTGAAAAGTTGGAAAAGAAAATGAATGTGCTTGTGAAAGAAAATAATCCTTTTATCAGAAAGGACATTTCAAAAGCTGATGCGGTAAAATATTTTGAAGAAAAAGGCGATGAATATAAATTGGATTTACTTTCTAAATTAGAAGACGGAAACATTACTTTTTATTCGCAGGGAAATTTTACTGACCTGTGTCGCGGGCCACACATTCCTTCTACAGGATTTATAAAAGGCATAAAATTAACTTCTATCGCCGGAGCTTACTGGAAAGGAGATGAAAAAAATAAAATGCTTACGCGCATTTATGGCGTCACTTTTCCTAATCAAAAAGAACTGGATGAATATCTTGTTTTTCTCGAAGAAGCCAAAAAACGCGATCATCGAAAAATCGGAAAAGAATTAGAGTTGTTCACTTTTTCTGAAAAAGTGGGAGCTGGTTTACCACTTTGGTTGCCAAAGGGCGCGATGCTTCGCCAGCGTCTCCAGGATTTTATGCAAAAAGCACAATTGGAAACGGGGTATCTTCCGGTTATCACGCCGCATATTGGATCTAAAAGTTTATATGTTACCAGTGGTCATTATGAAAAATATGGGAAAGATAGTTTTCAGCCAATAAAAACACCTGTTGAAGGCGAAGAGTTTCTTTTGAAACCGATGAATTGTCCACATCATTGTGAAATCTATAAATCGTCTCCAAGAAGCTATAAAGACCTTCCAATACGGTATGCAGAGTTTGGAACGGTGTATCGCTACGAGCAATCGGGCGAATTGCACGGGCTTACAAGAGTTCGCGGATTTACTCAAGATGATGCTCATTTATTTTGCATGCCCAACCAGGTAAAAGAAGAATTTATTAAAGTAATTGACCTTGTTTTATACACCCTGAATTCACTTGGATTCAGCGATTTTACTGCGCAAATTTCATTGAGGGATAAAGATGACCACACAAAATATATCGGCAGTGATGAAAACTGGGAACGCGCAGAAAAAGATATCATTGACGCCGTGGAAGAGAAGGGATTAAAAAACGTTGTAATAGAATATGGCGAGGCGGCATTCTATGGCCCGAAATTGGATTTTATGGTTCGGGATGCGATCGGAAGAAAATGGCAGTTAGGAACCATCCAGGTAGATTACAATTTGCCAGAAAGATTCGACCTTACGTATATTGGCGAAGACAACGCAAAGCACAGGCCCGTAATGATTCATCGCGCGCCCTTTGGAAGCCTTGAAAGATTTGTTGCTGTTTTGATTGAAAATTGTGCCGGTAAATTTCCGATGTGGCTCGTACCCGTGCAGGTAAAGATTTTGCCGATAAGCGATAAATTTCTATCTTATGCTGAAAAAGTTTTAAGTCAATTAAAAAATAATGATATTCGTGCTGAAATAGATGACAGAAGTGAAAAAATTGGCAGAAAAATAAGAGACACAGAAATGGCAAAGATTCCTGTAATGCTCATTATTGGGGAGAAAGAAGTGAACGAAGAAAAAGTGTCTGTGAGAAGGCAGGGAAAAGGAGATGAAGGAACAAAAACTTTAACTGACGTAATTGAAAGTATCAAAGAAGAAGTGAAGAATAAAACCGCATAAATTAAAGAATCAATAATTTTTAAGTTCCGTGACCACAACTCAATCTTTTAAAATTTATGAAATTTTGCAACGTCATTTTAATAACAATGATGATGCAAAAATTGTAGTGCAAGAGATTGAACAAATAATTGAATCAAAACTTGAAAATAAATCAAATGTACTTGCTACCAAAGAAGATATATCATTGCTGAAACAAGATTTACTTAAATTTCAAATAGATGTTGAAAAGAGATTTAATAATAATATAATTTGGATTGTAAGTACCGGAATAGGAATAGTAGGATTAATATTATCAATCATCAAACTATTTTTAATAAAATAAATAATTAAATTTTAATCTAAAATCAATTAATGGCATTTCCACCACGGCCCAGGGGCTTTAATCCACGTTTTAAAAAAGAACAGCAACAAGAACACCGAACCAATCACATGATAAGAGTACCCAACGTAAGATTGGTGGGTGAAAATATTGAAGTAGGAATTTACACTACTGTAGAAGCACAAAAAATTGCAAATGACCAGGGACTAGATCTCGTTGAGATTTCTCCAAATGCTGACCCACCGGTTTGTAAAGTGATTGATTATAATAAGTTTCTTTATGAAAAAAAGAAGCGGGAAAAAGACATGAAGGCAAAAAGCAAAGTTTCTGAAGTAAAAGAAATCCGCTTCACGCCCAATACTGATGATCATGATTTTGATTTTAAATCAAAGCATGCGGAAAATTTCTTAAAGGACGGCAATAAAGTAAAAGCGTATGTGCAGTTTAAAGGTCGCGCCATTATGTTCAAGGAAAGAGGTGAATTGTTATTACTAAAATTCGCTGAACGGCTTGTGGAAGTTGGCACTTTGGAGAGCATGCCCAAGCTGGAAGGTAAAAGAATGTTTGCCATTTTTGCTCCAAAAAGCCATAAGAAAAAATAGCAATCTTTATAAATTTATTTTTCAAAAGCACCCCTCGATCGGTGCTTTTTTTATTTTACAGCCTCTTTTAGATTAAACGCGGTGAGCCCAATTGAAAAATAAAAATCTGGAATATTTGTTGTTTTACTGCTTAAAATGTATGGTAACTAAATTCGTACCCTGGCATGACTGTATTTGAATTTAAACGGATTAATATTCTACCCTACTTTTTTCAATTCTACGAGAGAACTTTCAGTCAAACTCTTCGCAACAGGGATTGTTATAAGTATTTCACACCCTTTTCCTTTTGATGAATTGATATAAAATTCTCCCGAAAATATCTCAGCGCGCCTTTTCATATTTGATAAACCTATTCCGTCCTTAACCTTATCCGTACTGAATCCTATTCCGTCATCAGATATTCGCATTTTGAGTTTACCATTACAAATAAAGACTTCAACTTTTATTATAGTGCATTTTGCATAGTTAATAATATTTCTTAATTGTTCCTGTAAAATGCGGTAAAGACACAACTGAATTTCCTGGTGAATCGGGTAATTTTTAGCACTGCTATCAAAATTTAGAAAGATTTTATAAGAGTTTCTCAGATTGAATGTTTTGAACAACCCTTCAAATGCCTCTTCCAGCTTTGTGTTGTCAAAAAAGGCAGGAGCCAACCGATGCGATAAATTCCGGATTTCTTCAATAGCAAGGAGAATACCATCAGAAGATTGATTGTACAAATCAATCGCCGACCCGCTTAAAGAAGGCCTCAACATAGACAGACTCATTTTTGTAGCAGCAAGGATTTGGCAAACATTATCGTGCAATTCACCTCCAATAACATATCGCTCGCCTTCCTGAGTTTCCATAATGGCCTTTGTAATTTTATTCTCATTCTGATTTCGTTCGGTAACGTCAATAGCAATCGTCAATATAGAATCTTTATCATCAATAAATATGGGAGCTGTATAAATTTCCACATCAATTTTTTCTCCGGATTTTTTAAAGTGGTTTAGGTTGCATTTATAAATTTTATTTTGATTTAACTTAATAAAATCCTGTTTCATCTTTCGATTGTCATCTTTTATTTTGGAAATATTTCCATCTTTTCTTATTTCCAGGATGGTTTTATTCAAAAATTCATCTTCGCTAAACCCATAATGATTAACGGCTGCTTTATTTACAAGGATAAATTTTAAGGTTTCAGGATCGAATGCGCCCATTGGGATTGGTGCTACATCAAAAAAAGATCGAAATTTCAATTCAGAAGAAATCAACGAAGCCTCGAGATGTTTTCTCTCCGTAACATCATTAAAAAAACCCATCGAGCCAATAAAATTGCCATTCCTGAATTCTAAAACAATATTTCCTTCCAGGTATATTCTCTTCCCACTTTTGCTTTTAAATACCCGTTGAACATTGGTAATTATCTCTTCTCCTTTATTTATTAAATCATCAAACCCTTGCGAGCCTTCTGCCAATATATCTGACAAACAGAGTTTAGAAAGCTCGTTGTCATTATATTCCAGTCTTTTTTTAAAAGACTCATTGGCAAATTCAAGCTTTCCATTTGCGTCGCATCTTTCAATAATCTCATTCGTTTGTTCACTTAATGTCCTGTATTTTCGCTCGCTTTTTTCGAGCTCCAAACGTGTGCTTTTATTTACTTTTAAAATTTTTATAAGAGTAACTCCTAAAAAAATCAATACGATTACTAATACTATACTTATCCCAACATTTACATTATTAATAGTGTCTATTCGTTCCTCCAAATATTTTATTTCATTTTTATCGCCGGTAGTTATAATATTTACGATAGATTTATTTTCAGCTTGAAACTTACGATATAACGGCAGCAGTTCTTTCGCATAGTTGCTCTTTGCCTGGTCATATTTAGTTTCTTTAATTAGTTGAAAAAAAGTAGATAGTTTTTCCTCTTTGTCTTTTGACAATACTATCAGTTTATTAAAAATAGCTTTCTCATCCCCGTGATAAATAAATTTTTTAGAGAGAGCAACGATGCTGTCATTGCCCTTAATTTCTGAATTTATTAAATCAATTACGTCCAGGTTGTTATTTCCTTCTGGATTAGATAATAATTTTAAAACAGAAATCTGTTCAGTAATATTTCGGTTTTCTAAATTATTAAAATTTGATTGGCGGAGTGTCGACTTCGATACCAGTTCCACCAATTTGGAGCTTGACTTTCTTGCATGCCAAAACTCAATATTTTTGATAACCACCAATAAAATAAATAAGATAGAACAACAGAGTAGTAGCAACCAAATTGTAGATGCACTTCGAAAGTCTTTTTTCATTTAACGCCGGAATAATTGGATAAAAAATATTCTATATAATCAGACTATATAATTGTAATATATCTTAATTACAATAGATTGAAGTTACTTCCACGAATAAACAACAACGCTGACTTCAGGTAAATAGTATCACAAGAATGTCAATTTTTGTTGAAAATAATTTATACCAATCTTCTGTGCAAGAAAAATATTTAGATTTTTTAACACACAACTGCTATCCACCAAACTTTCGGAAAGGTTTACAGTTAAAAAACTTTCTATTTGTTCAATTGACAAACGTCACACTAAATAACCTCTTTGCGACATTAAAAAATATCCAGTGATTTAAATTCCGTCTTTCCCTTTGAAGTAAGATGCGGATGAAGAAGCGTCCATAAATAAATTTTGAATTTTTTTTCTGAAATTGTCTTTTCATTCAAAAGTTGTTGAGGAAGCCAGGTATTAATAGAATTAAGTAACGTGGCAGAGAGCGAATCGTAAAATCCCCTGTTTTTTTCAGGGTTCATTACACCTCTTCCTACATTGTCGTTAATACGCTTTTTCAATTTTGAAAGTATTTTTTTATTGATGTCTTTTATTTTTCCGTTCACTATCGGATAATTCCTTTTGATCTCCCAACGATTGGTAAAATAAAAAATATTGTTTTCCATAAATTGATAAAGATTAGAAAATTTAGCGTCAAAGCTTTCAAGGCTAGGGTAAATTTTACTCATTATCAAAATATTTGAAAGTTCGTCTAAAGTATTATGATACAGCGCCTGCACTATTTCTTCTTTACTTTTAAAATGATAAGCGAGGTTGCCAACGCTTATTCCGGTTTCGTCGGCTATTTGCTGCAGGCGCGTATTAGCTATACCATGTTCTGAAAAAAGCTTTCTTGAATTTAGAATAATTCTTTGTTTGGTTGTCGGCATATTAGGAAATTAATATTTAAAAAATTACGCAGAACGTTATCGCGGAATTAGAAAACTTTTACTAAATTACTAAAACACTTTTTATTTCCTTTTTAAAATCTCTATTCGGCATAACATTTGAAGTATTTTAATTTGTTATTCATTAAATTTTATCATACAATTTTTGATTAATAAACTTTTAAAAATAACGAGATGGGAAACAAAAGAAACTAAGAATTCCCTATTCACTAATGCTTTTCGAAGTTACGCGGCCGTTGCTGGCTTATTGTCTATGAAATATTGGCTGATTGCCAGTCAAGAGTTAAAAATCTAAATTCGATTTTCGTAAGTTCAAACATTAACACATTAGTTTGAAATAAATTTGATGCTTGACGCAAAACTCTTATGTCTTCATAGTAAATGAAGAAATCGGTTTAAATTTTGTTTTAATTATGATGTTTTGATTATTAGCATACCGGTTACGCGTAAAATTATTTCCCGAAAATAATTTTTACATTTAAAATTTATCTAAGAATTTAGTTAACAGCGAACTCCATTCTGATGGTTATTGATCCTGTTTTATTTCTACTGGAGGTGTTGAAAGTGCCGCCGTAGCTGTAGTCTTCATCTGTATTTTTGCCAGTAATCTGAAAAACACCAAGGTTAGCCGTTTTTAATTTCCCTAAAGAACTGCCGGAATTATTAGCAATTATTTCCGCTCTTTTTTTACCATCAGCGCTTGCCTTCGCCAATAAGTCCATTTTTATCTCAGTTAGCTTGGTATAATAAAATAAAGGAGCCATCGAATTGAATTCAATTCCTTGCTGAATTAGTTCCGTTGCTTCTCGGGAAATTGCATCTATTTTGTCAACATTGGGCGATTCAATTCTTGCAGTCTGTGTAAGATTATATCCGGAAAATTGCTGACCAAGTGAACGTCCGTTTGCATCAAGAGGATAATTAAATTCCTTAACAATATTTACGGATGAAAAAACCATTTCACTTGCTTGTATTCCCTTACCCAAAAGATAATTTCGCACTACATTTTCATCTTCTTTTAATTGCGCATAAGCACTTTTCAAATCCATTGATTTTCTTGAATAAGAACCTTTCCAGACAATCAAATCGCTTACAAAATCTTTGTCAGCAGAACCGGTTACCATAATCGTTTCTTTGCTTGTTGAACGGTATTTATAAGCTTGCCCAAGAAGAAAAAGTCCGATAATAAAAGCGATTCCGATAATAGATGCAAAAATTAGGCGCATAACTACTTTGTTTTTGATAAAGATATTGGTTTAAAAATACTTTATCAAACCTCCAGCAGTAAACGAACAAAAAACAGTAATTTTTATTCTGATAAAAAGAAAAAACGTGGAATGAAGTGAAGGTGGAGGAGAAAATTATTTCACTTTTTTAAACATAATAATATACCCGCAAATGTCATCCTTTCGCTTTTTATTTACTTGCACGGGTTTTAAAATATGGTATTCAGTAAATTTCGGAATGTAGGAAAAACTAATCACGTTGCTTTCCATTCCATCGCCATAATGTTTTTCATAAACGACCTGCTTCTCGTTGTAGTCGTACATTCGCAATTCATACAATTTGGAGGAATGGTCGCCGATAAAAGCAAAATGATACCATGTACCTTGCGTAAGAGGAACGATTACGGGCATTTCGTATCCACTTTCCATCGTCATAGATGCTTCCCTTACAACAATAAAACCTTGCGCTGCCATTTCTTTCTTTACACTGTCGGCCTGGTATTTTAAGGTAGAATCATAACAGGAAACCTCCCGGATAACCTGTTGGCTTTTAGCACTGCTAAAACAAAACAGCAATATAAAAATCAAGAGATGATTTTTCAAAGGTTTTTCATTTTAGTTAGGGTCAGGGATAAAATTTAATTTATCCGGATTCAGGTGATGTTAAAAAAATGATGTTTAAAAAAATTACTTTACAACTATCGGTAAAACGAACAGGCAGTTAAAATATTGCAGAAGCTTGCTATATTCAAATTAAAAAATTAAAATCAGCACTCTCTTTTCTCCTCCAAAAATAAAATTTAATACTGCATTTTTCTTAGAGTCGGCGATTTAAACCAGGTATAAATTACAACCAGTAAAGTCATGCTTCCTCCAAAAATTACAGCCGGTACTGTCCCAAATAATTTCGCGGTAACACCGCTTTCAAACTGGCCAAGCTCATTACTGGAATTTACAAACATAGAGTTTACGCTCATTACGCGCCCGCGCATGTAATCAGGTGTTTTTAATTGCGTGATTGTTCCTCTTACTACCACACTGATTCCATCGAGCATTCCTGAAATCATTAACGCTCCAAATGATAATAAAAATATTTTTGAAATCCCGAAAACAATTATACAAATCCCGAAACCACCAACGGCCATTATTAATTTTTTCCCCTGGTTTTTTCTTGCAGGAAAAATCGTAAGAATAATTACAATTAAAATAGATCCCATATCCGAAGCTCCATTTAAAATTCCAAAACCTTCTGATCCCACTTTTAAAATATCCCTCGCATAAATTGGAATGAGCGCTACAGCGCCGCCAAACAACACCGCGAAAAGATCTAATGAAAGCGAGGATAATAATTCTTTGGTTTTATAAACAAATCTTAATCCTTCTTTTACGCTTTCCCACGTACGTAGCACTCCTTTTATGACTGAAGCAGGTTTTGGTTTTAATCTTAGTAAAAAGAAAAAGGAAATTATTATTAAACAACAAACGGAAATTAAAGTATTGGTTATACCAATTATAGCAATTAAAAACCCTCCTGTTGCATGTCCTGTAACTGAAGCAGACAACCACGTTCCCTGGCTCCAGGTAGTTGCATTTTGCAAATCATCTCTGGGAACGATATAAGCAATCACTGCACTAAAAACCGGTCCTGTAAAAGCACGAAAAATACCCGTACAAAAAATAATAAGATAAATACAAATAGCGATATAGTGATTACTCAGGTGCGTAGAAATAAATTTACCTGAAACAAAAACCAGGCAACATGCAGCCACGAAATAAAGAATTACCCCTTTTAAAAGTAATTTTCTTTTCTCGCTTTGATCAATAACATGGCCCGCATACAGAGCCAGCGAAAGCGCGGGAACTACTTCTGATAAACCCACCAGGCCTATTGCAAAGGGATCGTTCGTCAAAAGATAAATCCACCAACCGATTAAAGTGGCCATCATTCTTAAACCCATAATAAATGCGAAACGTCCAATTAATAAACTCCGGTATTCAATAACACGTACAGCAGCAAATGGATCGGATTTTAACGGCATACAAATAAGATTAAGGCAGCGTCAAATAATTTGGTCCGTTTTCATAATCTTTATCCAGGGCTTCCAACAAAATCCTGAGATGTCTTTCGTTTCCTAAAAAATCAGCATTGGATACATCAATAAATAATGTTTTAACCTGGTGCTGCCGTATATATTCAATATATGTTTTCTGCAAAGAAAATAGATAATCTGAATGGATCGACTGTTCATAGGAACGATTTCGCTTCTTGATATTGTCTTTCAATTTTGAAATGGGTGCATGAAGATAAATAAGTAAAGCAGGTTGTATCAATTGGGGATTAATAATGTCAAATAATTTTTGATACAACATAAATTCCTGTTCTGGCAAATTTACTTTTGCGAATAAAAGACACTTGGTAAAAAGATAATCGGAAATAGTAATATTCTGAAACATATCTTTTGTCTGTAACAAATCTTTTAGCTGCTTATAGCGCTCCGCCATAAAAAAAAGTTCGAGCGGAAAAGCATACTGCTGTTTGTTTTCATAAAATTTCGGCAAAAACGGGTTTTCAGCAAACTCTTCAAGAATTAGCCGAGCGTTAAAATGCTTGCTTAATAAATGAGCAAGCGTGGTTTTACCAGCGCCAATATTTCCTTCAATCGTTATGAAATTATATTTCATTCTTTAAATTAAAATACTGAAATCTTTTTTTCAAAAATAACAACAGAAAGCTGAATTGAGGGAATGAAGTTGAGAACGAAATTTCAACTAATTGGAATTACGTTCAATTGATCTTTGCTCAAGGACAATAATTCTTTCATTGTTTTTTTCAAAACCGGATGAATCATCTGTGACGCAATTTCCGTTAAAGGCATTAAAACAAATCGCCTATTACCAATTTCCGGGTGAGGAATTATCAAATTTTGTTCATTTACTATATCGTCATTAAAAAATAGTATATCAATATCAATTATGCGAGCGGCATTTTTCACGGTTCTCCTTCTTCCCATTTCTTCTTCAATTTTTAAAATCATGTCAAGAACTTCTCTTGCGGAAAATTTACTTTTTACTATAAGAACCTGGTTATAAAAATCAGGCTGATTTGTGATTCCCCACGCTTCAGTTTCATAAATTTTTGATCGGTTGATAATCTTCCCCGCCCTCTCTTGTATAAGTGATGCAGCGGTTTCCAGGCTTTTTTTTCTGTCCCCTACGTTGCCACCTGTTATTAAAAATAGTTTGTTCATTCAATGTGTTACTTAATATCCTGTCAGTCTTTTATCAAGCTGCAATAATTCAGAATTGATAATTTTTACTTTTTTAAATTCTGAATGAAGTGGGTTTAATAAAAAATTACTCTCCTGTGGTACAATAGC
>JBDTHD010000237.1:0-9816 GCA_039937075.1 Ginsengibacter sp.
TCTGAACCTAATTCATTGCTTCCGCTTGATGGATCGGTAATTCTTTCTTTTGCTGGCATAATATTTTTTTTTAAGTTTAATAATTTAATCAATAGAAAAATATATGCCAAAATATTTTCCAAATTGTTTTCAATTCTTTTAAAAAAAGATAATGTTATTTTACAGATGAATCTTCTTGCACACGCGCTCCTGTCATTTGACGATGAAGGGATTTTGACAGGAAATATGATTAGTGATTTTGTTAAAGGAAAGAAGAAATCTGAATATCCTGTAAATATTCAAAAAGGAATTCAGTTGCACAGAATGATAGATGAATTTACCGATTTTCATCCTGTAACTGCGAAAGCAAAAAAATTATTCAGCCCTCAATATCGTCTCTACTCTGGCCCTTTTGTAGATATTGTTTACGATCATTTTCTCGCACTCGATCAGAAACAGTTTTTAAAAAATAACGGTTTAAAAAATTTTACCCAAAAAACTTACCAGGCATTGGTTAATAACGCGTCTTATTTTCCGTCAAAATTTGAAAGAATGTTTCCTTTTATGCAATCGCAGGATTGGTTGTACGAATACAGATTTAAAGAAGGAATCCGAAAAAGCTTTGGCGGGCTCGTTTATCGGGCTGTGTATTTAAATGAATCTGATATTGCATTTAAAATCTTTAACGACAATTACCATGAACTTTCTGAATATTACGGCCAATTTTTTCCTGAATTAAAAGAATTTGCTTTTGCAAAAATGCAGCAGCTTAAGGCTGAATAATTTCCATTTATCTTTGCAACTGCATTCAATTTGTTGAAAATAAGATTCTTACTTATTTATTGGTTTACTGTCCAGTAGCCATTTTTAAACTAAATATTATTGAAAGCTTTTGTAAATCCTAAAATAAAAAAACTTGAAAAAAGAAACTCAGTATATCCATGCAGGTGCAGAGCCGGATCCATCAACAGGAGCGATAATGGTCCCGATTTATCAGACATCCACTTTTGTGCAGGAAAGCCCTGGCGTCCATAAAGGTTATGAATATGCCAGAACGCGAAACCCTACCAGGACAGCCTTAGAGACGGCGTTAGCAGTTGTAGAAAACGGGAAATTTGGATTATGTTTTGGAAGTGGCTCGGCTGCTTCGGACGCAGTAATTAAATTATTAAATCCCGGTGATGAGGTAATCGCTGCCAACGATATGTATGGAGGAAGCTATCGGTTGTTTACAAAAATATTTGCAAAATATGGAATCAAATTTCATTTCATAAATATGCAGGATGCAAATGAAGTTTCAAAGTTTGTCAATAAAAATACAAAGCTCATCTGGACGGAAACGCCCACCAACCCGATGATGAATATTACAGATATTGAAGCGGTGGCTTCGATTGCTAGAAAGAACAATATCCTGCTTTGTGTAGATAATACTTTTGCATCGCCTTATCTGCAAAATCCATTAAATCTTGGTGCGGACATCGTTTTGCATTCCGCCACAAAATATATCGGCGGACATAGTGATTCGGTCCTTGGAGCTTTGATTGTAAAAGATGAAGAATTAAAAAACAAGCTGGCATTTATCCAAAATAGTTGTGGCGCAATTCCCGGCCCTCAGGATTGTTTTTTAATGCTGAGAGGTTTAAAAACATTACCGGTTCGTATGGAAAGGCATTGCATTAATGGTGAAAAAATTGCTAATTGGCTTAGAGGTAATTCAAAAATTGATAAAGTTTATTGGTGCGGATTTGAAGATCATCCGAATCATGATATTGCAAAAAAACAAATGAGTGGCTACGGCGGAATGATGAGTTTTACTTTAAAGAATGATAATGTTGAAGCCGCAAAAAAAATACTTTCATCCACAAAGCTTTTTGCTTTAGCCGAAAGCCTTGGTGGCGTTGAAAGCCTTATTGGGCATCCTTCTACGATGACGCACGCGAGCATTCCACGCGAAGAAAGAATTAAAAACGGTTTGGTAGATTCACTGATAAGATTAAGTGTTGGAATTGAAAATGCTGACGATCTTATCGAAGATTTGGATCAGGCGATTGGGAAAGATTAAGCTAGTCTTTTTTTGAAATTTAAATCGTATTTTTATTAGCATAATACAGTTTAAAAGTAAAATGTATGTCTTACAGTAAAGAAGAACTTTTTAATTTACCTGCCGAGGAAAAACTGGAATTGGTGGAAGCGTTATGGGAAAGTATTGATGAAGAATTAATGCCTCTTGAGGAAGAAGAAATAAAATTTGCAGAACAGCGACTTCAGTTACATAAACAAAATCCTTCAGAAGGTTTGGAGTGGTCAGAATTTAGGCAGAAAGTAAAAAAGAAATATGGCTTTTAAAATCATTATTATTAAGTCACTTGCATATATCGATCTTGATGAAGCAATGTTATGGTACGAAAATGAACCACATGGGCTTGCTCTTCAATTTTTTAATTCGTTTGAAAACGCAATCAAAAAAGTTAAAAGAAATCCAGAAGCATTTTATGAATGTTAGTCCTGATGTAAAAAGAATTATTCTTAAAAAATTTCCATACAAAGTTTTTTATACTATTTCTGAAAAGACAATATTTATTCTTGGTGTATTTCATGCAAAAAGAAGTACTGCCTTTATAACAAAAAGACTGAAACAGATACGCTAATCATTCAAATAATTATCTGATTTTTATGAGTACTGTGAATAAATCAGATCTCAAAAAATTCCTTGACCAAAAAGTAGAAGAGTTCAATAATATTTCTTTTATCAAAGACGATCCTGTTTGTCTTCCACATCTTTTTACCCAAAAACAAGATATCGAAATCGCTGGCTTTTTTGCTGCCATGTTTGCCTGGGGAATACGTAAAACCATTATCAATAAAGGAACGCAACTGTTTCAGTTGATGGATAAAGCGCCGTATGATTTTTGTTTGAATCATACAGATAATGACTTGAAAAAATTAGAAGGATTTTGTCATCGCACTTTTAACGATACAGATCTTTTGTATTTTATATCTTTTTTTAAACATCATTATTTAAAAAATAAATCACTGGAATCTGCCTTCTTCAATAATAAAACGCTGTACTCAAAGAGTAATGTTGTTGAAAATTCTCTCAATTATTTTAACCAATATTTTTTTTCAATTGAAGATGTGCCGCAAAGAACAAGGAAACACATTGCTTCGCCTCAAAAAAATTCAAGCTGTAAACGCCTAAATATGTTTTTACGCTGGATGGTTCGCAATGATAATAAAGGAGTAGATTTTGGAATATGGAAAAAAATAACTCCCGCACAATTGATTTGTCCTGTAGATCTTCACGTAGCAAGAGTTTCAAAGCGTTTCAATTTATTAAAAAGAAACCAAGTAGATTGGATCGCCGCGACTGAACTCACAGAAGAGTTAAGAAAATTTGACAAAGAGGATCCTGTGAAATATGATTTCGCCTTATTTGGTTTGGGCATTCTGGAAAAATACTAACGATGGAAAAAAATATTCCCGATGAAATAATTTCGGTTTCTGATTCATTGAAAAATAATTCTACAGGCGAAATCCGTGAAAAATTAATTGTACTGTTGAATGAACTTATCAACAAAGATTTTAATTCACTTGTTCAGTTATTGTATCGTATTGACGTAAGCGAAAAGAAGATTCAGCTTTATTTAAATCAAAAAGAAAATGAAGACTCAGCCTCGGTTTTAGCGGATTTGATAATTGAAAGACAAATACAAAAAATAGAAACCAGGAAAAAATTCTCACGAAAAAATAACGGTGAATCTGCGGAAGAAAAATGGTAATTGAAAAACTATACAGTAAACACCTGCCCGACCATTTGGCGGGAACTTATTGTTCTGAAAGTTCTTTTGATTCTTTCGGAATTTTCCGGATAAACATTAACTTGCTAACTTCTTCTTTATTTTCTTTTTCTTTTTCCAGATTAAAGGAAGTGCCAAAAACTTTATCCCAAAGATGTGAACTAACGCCAAATCCTTTTTCTTCACTTTTATAATGATGTAAATGATGGTTGCGCCAAATAGGCTTCATCCATTTGTAACGAGGGTGCCAGGCGTGGATAGCGTAATGCATGCTCCCATACATTAAATACCCCAAAATAAAACCAGGAAAAAAAGAAAATACATTATTTCTAATAATAGCATACATCAAAAGAAAAATAATTGAGGCTAAAATAAGACTCGGAACTGGCGGCATAAATAAGCGTTGCTTATCTCTCGGAAATTCGTGGTGATTGCCGTGCATAACATAACTCACTCTTTGCATTTTAGGGTTTTCGCTTACAAAATGAAATATAAAACGATGCATTATGTATTCAAAAAAAGTCCAGAAAAAAACGCCGCCCACAAAAAGCGAAATCACTTTTAAAACACTAAAACCAATCGTGTTTGCTGCGTAATACGGTAATAAAATCATTGCCGGCAAATACATTCCCCAAATAACGAGCGGATGCGTTTTGGTAAAATATTCAATGTATTGATTTTTGAAAATTTGAGCCTGCCCCTTATTATGAATTTTTTCAAATTTCATAGTTTTCTTTTTCTGTCTTCAGGCAAAATTAAGCCAAAAAAGAATTTATCTGTTTTGTGGGAACATGAAAGCTTAAATTTTTTTCAATCACGTAAACGTGAAGCCATTTCAAGGCTTATAATTCTTTTTGCTTACTCTTAAATAATTAACTTGCAACACAAAAAAAAATCAATGAAACTGGTTTCTTATTTAAAAGACGACGATGTTCAATTAGCGCTTTTGGTAAATGGATTTTTATTCGATACTGATAATTTAAATCCCAATTTGCCCCTTTCAATGACCATGTTTCTCAATTATTGGGAAGACAGTTTCCCGATTGCCCATTCTATAAACAGAAGCCTGGTAGAAGGTACCAACCGATATAAGGCTATTGCGTATGATGAGGCCGAAATACTTTCCCCGGTTACAAGCCCTACCAGTTTTCGTGATGCGTACGCTTTTAGAGATCATGTAGCTACGGCAAGAAAAAACAGGAACGCGCCGATGATTCCTGAATTTGACCAGTTCCCGGTTTTTTATTTTTCCAATCATAATAGTATCAAAGGCCCGGGAGAAATTATTTGTATGCCAGATCATTTTCATAAACTGGATTTTGAATTAGAAGTAGCGATAGTAATTTGTAAGCCTTGCAAAAATATTAAAGCCGAAGAAGCGGATGAATATATTGGTGGCTTTATGATTATGAATGATTTTAGCGCACGTACTTTACAATTGGAAGAAATGAAATTAAATCTTGGTCCTGCGAAAGGAAAAGATTTTGCCACGGCAATAGGCCCGTGGCTCGTTACTCCTGATGAACTCGAAGAATTTAAAGTTCCTGCCAAAGAAGGCCATACGGGGAATGCTTACAATTTAAACATGAAATGTAGCGTAAACGGCGCCCAGATAAGCGAAGGAAATTTTGCGGATATGGAATGGACATTCGCCGAAATTATTGAGCGATGCAGCTATGGCGTGCAATTGTACCCCGGCGATATTATTGGGAGCGGAACTGTGGGAACGGGTTGCTTTCTGGAACTTAATGGAACCGGAAAATTAAATAATCCGGAGTATCAGGAACAATGGCTTAAAGAAGGAGACGAAATTGAAATGGAGGTAGAAGGACTTGGAATTTTAAAAAACACTATTGAAAAAGATGAAAGTGATTTTTCAATTTTAGATTTGAAACAGCAAATCACCGATTAGTTTTAATTATTTATTAATTCTTTTTATAGCCTGATTAAAATTTACAAGAAATCATTTCACGCAAATAACAAATAAAAAAAATGCCGGAAATTAATCCGGCATTGAATAATATAAAGCTTAGAAATAGTTTGTACTATTTTTATAAATGCTGCTGATCGGAAAAAGAATTTAAATACTTTTTCAGGCTTCTGACAGTAAACCAACAAATACTTCTGTTTTTTATTTTGTCGCTTTTTCCGGCACACTTGCCCTCAGCATCCAGGCCATTTTTTCATGCTCTTTCATAATTCCCGTTATAAAATCAGAACTACCTGCATCATCATATTTTTCCTCGAAGTCATCGATTAGTTTTCGGGCTTTCCTGATGATAGCATCATGATCTGAAACCAAATTTGCCAACATCATTTCTGAAACGGAAGCGGCTCCTGAATGTTCTTTTAAAGAAGTTGAATCCAGGAATTCTTTCATACTGCCTTTTGCAAAATGACCCACTTTTCGAATGCGCTCAGCAACGGAATCTATAATGATTTGTAGCTGATTGTATTGATCATCTAAAAATAAATGAAGTGCATGAAAATCACGTCCATCAATATTCCAATGAAAATTTAAGGTTTTTGTGTAAAGCACAAATTCATCCGACAATATTTCGTTCAGAGAATCGGCTACTTTTTTACTGTTTTCTTCTGAAATTCCGGTATTCAGATTATCCTCTTTCCTTCCTGTAGAGCTACTTTTTGAAGTTGCTTTTTTACTTACTTGCTTCGCCATAATATTAATTTTTATTATTATAAAATTATTTGCCTATTTCGGCACAATTTGAATGCCAGCCTTAATTATCTCAAAAGAAAAATATGGATTATTCCTGCCCGAATTGACTTGGTCAGGCGGGTATATGTTTACTTGTAAAAAGAATATAGTCTGTTTTATAAAGGGGTTTTACACCGCTGGTGAAATAAAAATTAATGTAAAAAACTTTCTATCAAAGGAAATAATTTTTCAGGCTGCTCTATTTGCGGGTTATGGCCGGATTTCTCGAACATTACAAATTTTGCCTGCGGGCAATATTCTTTAAATTTTTCCATCATAACGGGCACGGCTACACGATCATACCTTCCACCATAAATCAAAACAGGCATTTTTAAATTCTTCAATTCTTTTCGATAATCAAAATTCCCAATGTCGCTCCCAACAATAAAATCTCCATCTTTCCCTACCATTTGATAATATAATTTTGAATTAAAAGAATTGGGATACGGCTTTTGACCACGATATAAAAAGTTGTTGGGATTATATGCATACAAAAATCCGTAAGGAACTTTTGAATACAATTCCTGATGCGCCGGATCGCTCGATACAGCGCCTTTCTCGCGAATAATCATTAATGAATCCCACACTTCGGGATAGTTGGTTTGTATTTCGTGATTGCTGTTGTCATCATTTTTTTGCCACATAATAAAACTGTGAAAAGTATTGGCCAAAATAAGATGATTGACATGCTCAGGGTATTTCAGCGCATAACCTTGCGCCACTAAGCCGCCGTAGGAATGGCCAAGTACATTTAGCTTTTCAAATTGAAGCGCTTTCCGCAAACCTTCAATATCCTCAATATCCCGGGCGAGTGTATATTCTTTTACATCTTTGGCAGTGTCGCTTTTGCCCCTGCCGAAGGCATCGAAATAAATAATCTCATTATCTTTTGCCAAAGAATCAAAAACGCGGTAACCAATATGCGCACCGCCCGGCCCACCAGGAATAATAATTAGAGGTTCGCCGTGACCAACTAAAACCACCCATAATTTAGCCCCATTTACCGTTACATATTTACCATCGGTGAAGCTGCTTGGATATTTTTGGGCAAAAACAACTGAGAAAATAAAAAGTGAAATAGAAAGTAAAAATGTCTTTTTCATATAATAAAATTAAGTGTTGAAGGTAAATGAACCATCAAATTTCACTGCAAATATTTTTAAGCCTTTTTAGAATTATTTACGAGTCTTTTTTATTTTGCGCGCTCATATTGCAGTGGCCATTTCAGATCAACGCCTAATTCTTTAGCCGCATGAACAGGGAAATAAGGCTCGCGTAAAAATTGTCGTGCCATGACTATTAAATCCGCTTTTTGATCTTTTAAAATTTCTTCAGCTTCTATTGCAGTTGTTATCATACCGACGGCTGCCGTTAAAATCCTTGTCTCTTTTTTTATTTTTTGTGAAAAAGGAACCTGGTAAAGTGGACCAACAGAAATTTTTTGTTCGGAGGAATTTCCCCCGGAAGAGCAATCAATTACGTCTACGTCTTGTTCCTTTAGAATTTGGGCAAGCTTTACAGAATCATTTTCGTCCCAGCCTCCTTCTACCCAATCGGTAGCAGAAATACGAACAAAAAGGGGCGCTCCCTGCCCAATTATCTCCCTCATTTCTTTTACAATTTCAAGAAGCAATCTTATTCGGTTTTCAAAAGATCCACCATATTCATCTTCTCTTTGATTACTGACAGGCGACAAAAATTCATTTATTAAATAGCCATGAGCGGCGTGGATTTCAAATGCCTGGAACCCCGCCTGGATAGCCCTTTGAGTGGCATTACTAAAATCTTTTTTTAAATTCTTAATGTCATCAATTGACATTTCTTTGGGCACAGGATCACCTTCCTTAAAAGAAATATTACTTGGAGCGATGGTTTGCCATCCTCCCTGCTCTTGAGTTAAGGGCTTTCTCCCTTTCCATGGGCTCAAATTACTAGCTTTTCTGCCCGCATGGGCCAGTTGAATTCCCGCAATTGCACCATTTTCCTTTAGGAAATCAGTAATCTTTTTTAAAAAAATTATGTGTTCATTTTTCCAGATGCCCAGGTCATCTGGGGAGATTCTTCCTTTAGCCGTAACCGCAGTTGCTTCAGTAAAAACCAACCCTGCACCGCCCACCGCACGCGAACCTAAATGTACCAAATGCCAGTCATTAGCAAAGCCGTCGACACTTGAATATTGGCACATGGGCGAAACAACCATCCTGTTTTTCAAGGTAATATCCCTTATCTGTAAGGGTTCAAATAATAAAGCCATAGTTTATTTTTTAGTTGATGGGTTACAAATTTCAAACCTATTTTCCTTAAAAAAAATTCCATTAATTTTGCCGACCTTTAAAAGTGCTTTAATTTTGTTTTTAAAGGGTGTTTAAACTGGTCCCGTAGTTCAATGGATAGAATAGAAGTTTCCTAAACTTTTGATACAAGTTCGATTCTTGTCGGGACTACCAGGATACAAAAGTTGGTATCAAAAAATCTAATTATGAAATTTCTAAATGTAATTATTAAGTACAGGCTTCATTTGGGTGTACTTTTTTTAATTCTCGGAATTATAGTGAATATTGAGTCAAGCTTTTGGCCTGCTTTTGTTCTATACCTTCTTTCGCTTATTTTAATTGTAGGCCATTTTCTTTTTGGTCCGATGAGACTTATCCAGGGTTACATGGAAAATGGCGATATGGCCGGTGCTCAAAAAGTAATCGATTCCATCTGGTTTCCGGGATTGCTCATCAAACCAGTGCGTTCTGTTTATTTTACTTTGAAAGGAAATCTTGCTATGGCCAACCAGGATTATGATGCCGCGGAAGCACACATGAAAAAGAGCCTGAGCCTTGGAATGCCGATGAAAGAAGCCGAAGGAGCCAATAAATTACAATTGGGAATGCTGGCGATGCAAAAAGGAAATATGAGGGAATCGGAAAATTATATTCGCCAGGCAATACGATCCGGCCTTCCCGATAAGGAAAACGAGTCTGCTGCTTATTTACAGCTTTGTTCTATTATGATTAATAAAAGAGAATTTCGCGCTGCAAAAGAATATTTCAGAAAAGTGAAGAAGCTAAAACCTACTACCCCTCAAATTGTTGACCAGGTAAAACAAATGGAAAAATATATAACAAGAATGCCGGGATAAAAGGGAAACCTTTAAAATAAAAATCCTTGCTATTTGTTCGTTTACTGATTACGCCTGCAACAAAAAAATTACCGGTTTTTTATGAAGGTTAATGGTTTCTTTTTTCCAATCGGCAATCGTTTTTGTTTTTACAAATTCATTTTCAGAAGTAAGTTCCGCTGCTATGCAAAGTTGAGTATCCGGGTTTCCAT
>JBDTHD010000238.1:0-12122 GCA_039937075.1 Ginsengibacter sp.
ATGCGCAAAGAAAACTGAAGCAAAAAGAATGGGGAAAGGTGGTCAACATCGTAAAATTCAAGCTTATTCTTAGAATGTTTGCCGTGGTCAAAAGAGGTTCAAAGTATGTGGAAAACTACCACATTGCGGCCTAAATTTGGGGACAGAAAAAATAAATTTGGTGGTTTCCTAATCCTAGAATACCAACTTTTATCGTGGATTTCTATTTTATCTGTAAAATTCATTAAAACTTAACCCTCTTTTAAGAATTGTTTCAATATTACAGGGCAACATGTTTTAAACCTAATTTTATTATTTATACATTTGCGAGATGAAAAATGTTGATAACATGGAATACAATACAACCCGTAATCATCTTATGATTAGAGAATACGGTCGTCATATTCAAAAAATGGCGGAGTATGTATTGACAATTGAGGACAATGACAAACGCCAGAGAAACGCGGAATCACTTGTAGAACTAATGGGTTTCCTGAACCCGCAACTTAAAAATGTGGAGGATTTTCGCCATAAATTGTGGGATCATCTTTTTTTAATAACTGATTTTAAACTGCAAGTGGACAGTCCTTATCCAATTCCAACGCGCGAAACGCTGAGACCCAAACCTGATCCGCTTCCGTATCCGAAAAGATATCCGAAATACAATCATCTTGGTAAAAATATTGAGATAGTAATCGATAAAGCTTTAAGCGAAGAAAACGCTGAAAAGCGCCAGGGTTTTGCAAATTCTATTGCCTACTACATGAAACTTACTTATAGTAACTGGCATCGGGAATTGGTTCATGATGATAATATTCAAACTGAACTTTCGTCTATTACTGATGGAGAACTTGAATTTAATAGCCGTCCTTTTATAAAACACCGCGTTGAAAATGTTAGGGAGGAATTTAGTACTGGTGGTAAATACCGTAAAAATTTCGGTCCACGAAATAACCGCAGCCAGGGAGGTGGAGGACGTGACAACAGGAATAACAACAGAAAATTTGGTAAGAAACGGTATTGATTTACCTATGTTTAAATGAGTCGGTGAAGTTTAGGTAGTTTAGAAAGAATCATCAAAATATACCAGGAATTTCATTGAAAAAAATAATCAGATAAGTTGGCAACCCTGGCATTTTTTAAAAATAGCCGGGGTTTTGTTTTATTAAAAAAGAAATTTAAATGGGTTCATTCGAAGTCACGGGCGGCAGAAAACTAAAGGGAGAAATAATTCCCCAGGGTGCAAAGAATGAAGCGTTGCAGGTTATTTCGGCTGTGCTTCTGACGGATGAAAAAGTCATTATCCATAATATTCCCGACATAATTGACGTAAACGTTCAGATAGAATTGTTACAGGAATTAGGAGTTGCGATAGACAGAATTGACAAACAAACCTGTTCTTTCCAGGCGGATAATGTGGATGTAAATTATTTGTCTTCCGAGGCTTTTCAAAAAAAGACCGGCCGTCTTCGGGGCAGCGTGATGCTGGCCGGCCCGATGTTGGCGCGTTTCAAAACTGCGTATATTCCTAAGCCTGGCGGCGATAAAATCGGGCGCAGAAGGCTGGATACCCACATCATTGGATTCGAAAAATTGGGAGCTAAGTTTGATTATTTTACAAATGAATCCTTTTTTCACCTTCGCACTTCAGGGCTAAAAGGCGATTATCTTTTATTGGAAGAACCAAGCGTAACCGGCACCGCAAACTTAGTAATGGCGGCTGTTTTAGCCGAAGGCACTACCACAATTTACAATGCCGCATGCGAGCCATATATTCAACAGCTTTGCAAAATGCTGAATAATATGGGCGCAAAAATTTCAGGCGCCGGAAGCAACAGAATTATTATAGAAGGAGTTGCGAAACTAAACGGTACTACACACACGATTCTTCCCGATATGATAGAAGTTGGGTCCTTTATCGGCCTGGCGGCTATGACCCAAAGCGATATTGTAATCAAAAATGTAGGGCTTCAACATCTCGGCGTTATTCCTGAAAGATTTAAACAATTGGGCATAAAGATGAATTTTTCAGGAGATGACATCCATATTCCCGAACAGGAAATTTACGAGATTGAAACTTTCCTGGACAGTTCCATGCTTACCATTTCCGATCATCCGTGGCCCGGGCTAACGCCTGACCTGATAAGCATTATACTTGTGGTTGCTACGCAGGCAAAAGGAAGTGTTTTGGTTCATCAAAAAATGTTCGAAAGCAGGTTATTTTTCGTGGATAAAATAATAGAAATGGGCGCGCGTGTAGTTTTGTGCGATCCACACCGCGCGGTTGTTGTCGGCCTGGAAAGAAAATTTCCATTGCGTGGTATTACCATGAGCAGCCCCGATATAAGGGCGGGAGTCGCTTTACTAATCGCCGCGTTGAGCGCCGAAGGAAAAAGCGTTATTCAAAACATAGAACAAATAGACAGAGGTTATCAGAATATTGATGAAAGATTAAAGAACCTTGGGGCGGAGATCATCAGAAGATAAATGTGAAAATTCATTCAACTTCTATAGAAAATCGAGGTGAAATATCAGTAAACAAACAAATTCGTGGAATTCCTGTTTTATAATTTTTTATATAAAAAATGGACAAAAAGTACAACAAAATTATTTTGATAACAGCGCCGTCAGGATCTGGTAAAACGTCGGTGGTCAGTCATTTGATGAAAAGATTTCCAACACTTTCATTTTCAGTTTCTGCGACTACTAGAGCACCACGAAAGAATGAAAAAGACGGTCAGGATTATTATTTTATTACGGAGGAAGAATTTCGCGATAAAATACATAAAAAAGAATTCCTGGAATGGGAAATGGTATATGAAGGAAAATATTATGGTACTTTAAAATCTGATATGAGCCGCATCTGGAATGAAAATAAAATTCCGGTTTTAGACATTGATGTGCAGGGCGCAATTCACGTTCAGCAACAATACCCGGTGAATACAATTGCTATTTTTATACAGGCGCCGTCTGCCGAAGAATTAAAAAGGAGATTAAAACTACGTGGATCAGAAACAGAAGAATCGCTGCAGGCGCGGCTTGACAAATCCAACTACGAAATGTCTTTTAAAAACCATTTTGAAAATATTATTACCAATGAAAATTTTCAAACTGCGTGTATGGAAGCTGATAAGATTGTGAGTGACTTTCTAAATAATTAGCCTCTTCCGATTTTCTATTTATAAATTTGTAAGATATGGAATGGATGTTTATTGTGCCAATAATAATAGCGTTGCTTCTTATCGGATTTTTTTCCGGGATAGAAGTGGTGTTTATTTCTGCCAATAAATTATCTATCGAACTGAGAAGAAAACAAGGAAACTACAGCGGTCGAATATGGTCTTTTTTTCTAGAAACTCCTGCCCGTTTTATTGTTACTACGCTCTTAATTATTAATATTCTTTTGGTGGTTTACGGTCTTTTGGCAAGCGATGCTTTAGCCGGTATTTGGCAATATTCGTCCATAGAAAATCCGTATGTGATACTGGCTTTTGAAACGATAATTGCGACGGGCATCCTGATTTTCGTAAGCTCGCTTTTTAAATCCATTTTAAAAGCAAAAGGCAATTCGGTTACAGCAAGCGCCGGAATTAGTTTTTTTATAAAAAGTGCCTATTCACTTTTCTCCTGGATTGCCAAATATTTTGTGAACATTTCAGAATGGCTTTTAAAATATCTTTTTAATGTAAAGCTTCAAAGCAAGACGCAATCTTTTTCGAGGATGGATCTCGATCATTATGTGCAGCAGTTAAATATGAAAGATAATGAAGAGAGCCAGGAAATGAATAACGAAATTTTTGAAAATGTTATGTTGCTCTCAGAAACGCGAATTAGGGAATGCCTTATCCCGAGAAAGGAAGTGGTTTCGGTAGATATTCATTTAACGCTTGAAGAATTAAAAGAAAAATTTATTGAAACTAAATTAAGTAAGTTGGTCGTTTATGAAAATAATATTGATAATGTGCAAGGTTATGTACATCAACTTGATTTGTTTAAAAACCCTGAATCGCTGCGATCTGTTTTATTGCCAATACCGGTGATTCCCGAAAGCATGAAAGCATCTGACCTGATGAATAAATTTACGAAGGAAAGGAAAAGTATCGCATGGGTAATTGATGAATTTGGCGGCACGGCAGGCATAGTGACGATGGAAGATTTACTGGAAGAAATCTTTGGAGATATTTATGACGAATACGATGTGCAGGAAGAGTTTATTGACAAGCAAATTGCCAGCAATGAATTTCTTTTTAGCGGCCGGCTGGAACTCGATTACCTGCTGGAAAAACACAAACTTAATTTCAGGAAAAATGAAGAAACCGAAACCCTTTCCGGCTATATTATCAATCTTCATGAATCTATTCCGCGGGAAAGAGACCGTATCATCATTGACGACTATCAATTTGATATTTTAAAAGTAAGCCAGACAAGAATTGAAACAGTGAAGCTAAAAGTGCTGCGGTAAAAATTAGAAAAAATATTCTAAAAAGATAAAAGCGAATGCGAATTGGAGTAAATGGCACATCTTTAAATACCAGGATTTTTGAAACATTTATCCAATTAGCCAAACTTCATCCTGAGCATACTTTTCTTTTTTTTTATGATACAGAAACGAACACTTCTGATCTGCCTCAAAATATTATCCCATTCGTAATTACACCACAGGCAACGATTCCATTGAAATGGAGAATCTGGTACAACCTGAAATTACCGTCAGCCTTAAAAAAAAATAAAGCTGATATTTTTATTAGCGAAAAGTTTATTTCCTTCAAAACAAAAATTCCTCAAATATTACTTTCGCCAGATTTCACTTATATTTTTCAACCCTCAGTAATTGATAAAAAGCATTTCTTATTTTATAAAAAAAATACACCCAAATTTTTAAATAAGGCCGAAAGAATTGTCGTCAATTCTCATTTTTTTAGAAATGAAATTGTGGACCGACTTAAAATTGAAGAGGAAAAAGTCAAAGTGATTTATCCTGAAATAGAAAGAATCCCGGATCCAATGTCGCAGGAAGAAAAGGAAGCGATAAAAGAAAAATATGCAGAGGGGAATGAATATTTTATTTATAACGGAATAATAAGCACTGAGCGAAACCTGGTGAATTTATTAAAGGCATTTTCTTTTTTTAAGAAAAGACAAAGAAGCAAAATGCAGTTACTCATTGCCGGTAAACGCGGAGCAAAATATGACGAATTTGTTCGTTCACTGCAATCTTACCGGTTCAAAAATGAGGTGAGGCTTTTAGAAGAAGTTACTCCAAATCAAACTGAAAAAATTGTGGCCACTGCTTACTCAATGTTGTATGTTCCTTTTTATGAAAGTGAGGGCGATGATGTAATAGAAGCTGTGAAACTGGAAGTCCCTTTAATTGTTTCTAACACCCGATTTTTAAAAGAATATTGCGGCGATGCGGCGTTGTACGTCGATCCCAATAATTTTAATGACATTGCTGAAAAAATGATGTTGCTTTTTAAAGATGAACAAAAAAGAAAAGAGTTAATTCAAAAAGGAAAATTACAGATTGAGAAATTTTTGAATGAAAAAAGAAGTGAAATTTTATTTGAATTAATCGAACATGAAGCAAAAAAAAATCCCCTCAATTGAGGAGATTTCTTAAATATATTTATTTCAAATTCAGAATTTTGCGCCTTCGCCTTTTTTAGGAATTGAGTTAATAATAAAGTCTCTTAATTCCTGGTTTGCGGTTGCCTGGTCGTCTTTGCGCATGTATATCATGTGCCCGCTGCGAAAGCCTTTCCAGCTAATGCGG
The DNA here is from genome assembly GCA_039937075.1 of Ginsengibacter sp. Taxonomy (GTDB): domain Bacteria; phylum Bacteroidota; class Bacteroidia; order Chitinophagales; family Chitinophagaceae; genus Ginsengibacter. Next base: position 5,753 of record JBDTHD010000238.1, read on the forward strand.
TCTTTTAATTTTCCGCCTGGGTCCATTTGCCACAAACTGTATTTCGCATTAAAAAAGTCACACGCGCCATCATAATAACCCGATTGTACCATTAAATGCAAAAAAGGATTTTGTGCCATCGCCTGGCGAAGGTTTTCCCCGGTATTGTCATTCTTATCGTCCCATGGCCACACAGAGCCAAACATATTGTATTTGAGATCGGTTTTATAATGTAATTCATCCCGCAGGTAGATATTCATTGCCGGCGTAAAAGCGTGTAACCATGCCGTTAGTTCCGCATTATAATCAGGAGAATCGCCCGCGGCTTCCTTATCAATTCCACGATATCTTGAATCCAATCTTCCGATAGTAAATCCTTTATCACGCAACAATTCTTTCCAGAAAAAATCAAAAGGAATAACAAGATTGTGTTGCAAAATTACTTTCTGAGATAAGCCTGAATAACGCGACATTTTGGTTGCAATATTTTCTTTTTCAGCGTCCGTTAAGCTGCTTCCTTTCGCTAAAGCGGGAATCAAATCATCGATAGTAAATTTCTCCACTTCCGGAAGCATATCAGTCAGGTCTTTGCTTTGCAAATCAGCAGGAAGCATTTTATGGTACCACGCAGTAGCTGCAAAATAAGGAAGTCTCAAAGCTTCGCCTACAGGCCCGTCGCGCTTGATTCCCAAATCTGTTGGTGACACAAGAACAACGCCGTCAAGATACAGCCACTCCTGGTTTTCCAATGCCAGCGCAAGCCCCGAAACCCTGGTGGTTCCATAGCTTTCGCCAATCAAAAATTTAGGCGAAGCCCAACGATTATTCCGCGTTACAAAAGTATTTATCCAATCGGCGAGGTATCTAATATCTTCATTCACGCCAAAAAAATTTGAACCCGGAACATCATCATTTAATTTTCTTGAATAACCGGTGTTTACAGGATCAACGTAAACAATATCGGCTACATCCAAAATGGAATTAGGATTATCGTGCAGGCCATACGGTTCTACAGGAAAGCCTTCACTATCGACATCTACAATCCGCGGACCTGTATAACCAATTTCCATCCAAACAGAAGGTGTTCCCGGCCCTCCGTTAAAAGAAATAACCAATGGCCTTGAAGCGCGATCTTTTACATCGCTTCTTTCATAATAAGTATAAAAAACAGAAGCAATAGGCTTTCCGTTTTCGTCCCAAATAGGAAGTGTGCCTGATTTTGCCGTATACGGAACGGTCTGCCCTTTTATAATAACCGTATTTTTAATTGTTACGGAAGAATCAACAATCACCATTGGATTTTTTTCGGCGCTTTGTTCATCTTTTGATTGTTTTTTCTGGGCTGATGCATTTGTGTTAAACGCCAGGAAAGCCAATAAAAAAGGAATCAGTGGTTTCATAAATTTGATTTTTATATTTTATTTTTTAGGTTTAATTTGATTAACGATTAGCAGGTTTAAGCAAAATGAATAGAAGCATCAGATAAAAAAATTCGGTTAGTAAACGAACAAATAAGCCATATTTTTATTTTGCGAAAGGTTACATCGATAAAATTTCTTCCACCATTTCTCTTTCGTTACTCAACCGTGGTACTTTATGTTGGCCGCCTAATTTTCTTTTCATTTTAAGCCATTTATCGAACGTGTTTTTTTCTAAAGAATGCACAATAGGCAGTCGCAAAGCAATATTTTTATACCGCTTGGCTTCATAATCACTATTCAGCGATTTTAATGCTTCATCCAATTCAAAAGTAAAGCGATTCAAATCTGCAGGCGGAATTTCAAACTCAATCAGCCATTCATGAGCGCCATTATTTTGTTCGGTAAAAAAAACCGGCGCAGCGGTATAATCCTTTACTACCGAATTTGTTTTTGCGGAAGCGATGGCAATTGCATTGTCTGCATTCTCAACAATTACTTCTTCGCCAAATGCATTCATGTAATGTTTCAACCTGCCGGTCACCTTTATTTTAAATGGTTTTAGTGACGTAAATTGAACAGTATCCCCAACCAGATATCTCCAAAGACCACCATTGGTTGTAATTACAGGAGCGTAATTTTTATGCAATTCTACTTTTTTAAGACCGATTGTTTTAGGATCCTTTTTCCCATATTCGTCAACCGGTAAAAATTCGTAAAAAATTCCATGATCTGTATAAAGCAAAAGGCCTTCATTGTCCAGCATATTTTGCGCAGCAAAAAAACCTTCGCTGGCGTTGTACATTTCCAGGTAGTTTATCGGAGCGCCGATCAATTTATTAATCTGCTCACGGTAAGGCGTAAACGAAACTCCACCATGCATATACAATTCCAAATTTGGCCAGACTTCTTTCAAGGTTTTCTTCCCGGAAATTTCAAGAATTCTTTTAATTAAAATAATTGTCCACGTAGGCACTCCTGCGAGCGAAGTGACATTTTCGTGCACTGTATTGGTTGCTAATTGTTCAATTTTACTTTCCCATTCGTCAAGCAATGCAATTTTAAGTTCAGGCGTCCGGATCCAATGTCCCCAAAATGGTGTATTCTGCATCAGCACTGCGCTCAGGTCGCCATATTGAATATCTTCAAAAAGACTGTAAACCTGGTGACTTCCGCCTACAACGAGACTTTTGCCCGTAAGTAAATCGCTATCGGGAAAATTTTTATAATAATTCGTGAGCACATCTTTAGAACCTTTAAAATGGTTGTCTTTTAAACTCTCATCGCTTATTGGAATAAATTTACTTTTATCAGAAGTGGTTCCGCTGCTTTTTGCAAACCAATTGATAGGCGTATTCCATAAAATATTTTGTTCGCCTTCCATCATCCGTTTGATGTAGGGTTTCAGGTCGTTGTATTCATGAATCGGAATCGTATTTTTAAAATCCTTCACCGTGAAAAGTCTCGAAAAATGATATTTTCTGCCGAACTCAGTATATTGCGCCTGCGTTACTAAATGTTGCAACACATTGCGCTGAGCGGATATCGGATAGGCGGTCCAATTTTCCAAACCCCACATGCGCATCCTTGCCAACTGTGATATAAATGGGCTAAGGAGTTTCAATTTTTTGGGTTTATTGGTTAATTGGTTAATTGGTTTGTTAGGTTATTATGTAATTTAATAATCAACAATAAATAATGAAGAATCAATTATTTAAAAACATCTGAATGTAAATAATCTTTTCGTTTAAGTTCAAAATTTCTTCCAAGGTACAGTTTCCGCACCTGCTCATCTTTTGCCAATTCTTCTGCAGAGCCTTCAATAAAAATCTTTCCTTCTATTAATAAATAGGCGCGGTCGCAAATAGACAGCGTTTCATTTACATTGTGATCAGTGATTAAAATACCAATATTTTTATACCGAAGCCTGGTAACTATGGACTGGATATCTTCCACTGCAATTGGGTCAATTCCGGCAAAAGGTTCATCCAACAAAATAAATTTGGGATCAACCGCAAGGGCGCGTGCGATTTCAGTTCTCCTCCTTTCTCCGCCGCTTAATACATCTCCATTGCTTTTGCGGACATGCTCTAAATTAAACTCTGCAAGTAAGGTCTCCAGTTTTTCTTTTTGGTCTTTTTTGGAAAGTTTGGTCATTTCAAGGACTGCAGCAATATTATCCTCAACAGTCAATTTTCTGAATATACTTGCTTCCTGGGGCAAATAACCTAATCCCAATTTGGCCCTTTTAAACATGGGAAGTTTGGTAATATCCAGCTCATTCAAAAAGACATTTCCATCGTCGGACTTTACCAATCCAACTACCTGGTAAAAGGAGGTAGTTTTTCCTGCACCGTTAGGGCCAAGCAGCCCAACGATTTCTCCCTGGCTTACCTGGAAGGAAACCTTATCATTGACGGTGCGTTTACCATATTTCTTAGTCAGGTCTTTTGCAAAAATTGTCTGGTTCAAAAATTTATTTTTTATAAAAATACGCGAATGAAAATTAAGGATGAGATGATTGTACGCAGGCGAAAAGCATTAATGTGCTTCAAGCCAATTTTCACCAACTCCTAATTCTGCTTCTACAGGCACTTCATTGGGCAATTTCAATGCATTTTTCATTAATTCTAAAATGATTGGTTTAATCATTTCCACCTCAGACTTATGCGCATCGAAAACCAGTTCATCATGTACCTGCAAAATCATTTTTGATTTAAAATTGTGTTTTTGAAACTCGCGGTGAATGTCAATCATGGCGAGCTTTATCATATCTGCTGCGGTTCCTTGTATGGGAGAATTGATGGCATTTCTCTCCGCATAACCGCGCACCGTCCAGTTGGATGAATTAATATCTTTTAACCAGCGCTTTCTGCCCATTAGCGTTTGTACATAACCGTTAGTCTTACAAAACAATTTCATTTCGTCCATATATTTCTGAATATGGGCAAATTCCTTTTTATAAGCATCAATTATTTCTTTGGCTTCGGTTCTGCTTACACCAATATTCTCGGCAAGGCCAAAAGCACTTTGTCCATAAATAATTCCAAAGTTTACGCTTTTAGCTTTGTAGCGCATTTCTTTGGTCACCTCATTTTCATCTACATTAAACACTTTGGCAGCCGTAGCCGTATGAATATCTTTTCCCTGGCGAAATGCATCAGACATAGCAGGGTCGCCGCTTATGGCAGCAACAATCCGAAGTTCTATCTGGGAATAATCCGCCGAAATAATTACATGGTCGCTGTTTCGGGGAATGAAAGCTTTTCTTATTTCACGTCCCCGTTCTGTGCGGATAGGAATGTTTTGCAAATTGGGATTATTGCTACTAAGCCGTCCCGTTACTGCGATTGCCTGTCCATAACAGGTATGCACACGCGAAGTTTTTTTATTAATTAATTGCGGCAGCGCATCAACATAAGTAGATTTCAATTTTGTAAGTTCCCTGAAATTTAAAATATCTTCTACAATGGGATTTTCTTTTGCCAGTTTAAGCAAAACATCTTCGCCGGTAGCGTGCTGACCACCTTTGGTCTTTTGTATTTTTGAATCAATCCGCATTTTTTCAAACAACACCTCGCCCAATTGTTTTGGCGATGCCAAATTGAATCTTATTCCAGCCTGTTCATAAACACTTTCTTCGGATTTTTTCGCATCTGTTTCCAGCTCTTTCGAATAAAGATTTAAGAAATCAGTATCTACATTCACTCCTTCAAACTCCATGTCCATAAGTACTTTTACCAATGGAGATTCCACTTCTTCAAAAACTCTTTCTACTTCTTTTGATTTTAGCATTGGTAAAAAAACTTCTTTCAATTGCAAGGTAATATCAGCATCTTCCACTGCATATTCTTTTGCATCTTCCACATCAACATCCCGCATATTTCCCTGGCTTTTTCCTTTCTTGCCAATTAGTTCTGTAATGGAAACCGGAACATAATCCAGGTACTGTGCGCTGAGTAAATCCATGTTCCTTCTGCCTTCACTTTCAATTACATAATGCGCCAGCATGGTGTCAAATAATTTTCCTTTTACGTCAATACCATACCACTTTAAAACAATCAAATCATATTTTATATTCTGACCAATCCATATTTTCGATTCGTCAGCAAATAAGGCTGAAAAATTTTGAAGGATTTCTTTTGTTTTTTCTTCATCCGGCGGACAAGGAATGTAATAGCCTTCGCCTTTTTTGAAAGAAAAACTAAGTCCCACCAATTCCGCTTCATTTGGATCGATGTGTGTGGTTTCAGTATCAAAGGAAATTTCTTTTTGTTCTGATAATTTCTTTACCAAAGATTTTATTGCTTCTTCGCCTTCTACCAATTTATAATCGTGAGGCGTGTTGCTTATATTTTTATCAGCGGAAAGACCTGTCTTTTCTTCCGTTTTTTCTTTTTCTTCTTCTTTTTTGGAAGGAATTGGAATTTCATTGGCATTGCCGAAAAGGTCTGTCTGAATTACCGTTTTTTGTACCACAAAAACATTGTACTCTTCACCCAAAATTCGTTTGCCTAAAGTTTTGAATTCTAATTCAGCAAAAAGGGATTTCAGCGCTTCAATATTGTAAGGTTTTATTTTAAAATTTTCCTCATGAAATTTGCACGGAACATCCGTAATGATAGTGGCCAGCTTTTTACTTAAAATCGCCATTTCTTTTCCAGCAACAATTTTTTGTCCTAAAGCTCCTTTAATATTTTCCGCATCAGCAATTACGTTTTCCAACGTTTCGTATTGGGCTAATAATTTAGCTGCCGTTTTCTCACCCACACCTGCGATACCGGGAATATTATCGCTTGCATCGCCCATCAACCCCAAAATATCAATTACCTGTTTTACGTTTTTAATTCCCCACTTTTCACACACTTCTTTTTCTCCCATTATCTCTACTTTTCCTCCCTGGTAACCCGGTTTATAAATCTTAATATTTTCAGTAACCAATTGACCAAAATCTTTATCAGGCGTTACCATAA
>JBDTHD010000239.1:0-21136 GCA_039937075.1 Ginsengibacter sp.
GGAATTACAATTTCCTGTATAGTTCCATGTGCTGAATGTGGGCATATCTGGATTAATATTTTCCCTCATCATTGCTTATCTTTTATAAAATAGTATTATTTTCATCCCTTATTATTTTTCCATGATCAATTTAAAAAATTAAAAACACTAAAATTAATTACAATGAAAAAAACAATTTTATTTTTTAGCATCCTCATGTTTGCATTTACAGGCATCTATGCGCAAACAAGAGATTCGACGGCGCAGTTAACACAATCAACAATCGGGCAAACGAACTTCCTGGGTAAATGGGATATTACTATGTTCGGGCTGCCACAAGGTGATGTAAAATGCCAGCTTCTTTTAAATGAAAAAGATGGAAAGCTGGCTGGGACGCTCAAATTCGCAAGCCCTCAACCTCTGGAAGTTGCCATTGTAAACCCTGTGATAAAAGATACCGTGATTACTTTCAATGCAACTCTGCAAGGCTATGATGTTGATTATAATTTGAACCAAAATAAAGATGGGCAATTAAATGGTTCAATGTATAATAATATGTTTGTGGTAACCGGGAAAAGAAGTGAAGCTGTTGACTCAGTAAAAGCACAATAATTTTGGAGCAATAATATTAGAAATGCCTAATTAAAACTTTGCGGAATGTTATATCTTTTTCAGCGTACCATCATACGAACCGGGTTTCGCATGATGGACTCGGACAAGGTTTTGAACTTCATTAATGGAAGCGGATTAATTCCTGGTTTGTACAGTAAAGAAACAAATTAGGCTTATTTTTATTTTCAGGTACGGGCATATTCATTCTGTAAGTAATTATCATTATTGAAATGTTTTCATGGAATCATCTTCGCGGCAAATATGAAAGGGCAAAATCGATTTTATACCATTTTTACATTAGGCGTACTTTCTGCGATGGGTGCATTTTCCATTGATATGTATCTGCCGGGTTTTCCTGATATTGCAAAAGACCTTCACACGACGATTGCACATATTACACTTTCGATAACGAGTTTTTTTATTGGCATTTCTATCGGACAGTTGGTGTACGGTCCGTTGCTGGATAAATATGGAAGAAAAAAACCTTTGTATGTCGGGTTGGTTGTGTATTTGATAACTTCTGTTGCCTGTGCTTATGCGCCATCTGCTGATGCGTTAATAGGAATTCGGTTTTTACAGGCTTTAGGCTCTTGTGCAGGAATGGTAGCATCTCGCGCATTGGTAAGGGATATATTTCCGGTAAATGAGAATGCGAAAATATTTTCCTTGCTGATGCTGGTGCTTGCTATATCACCAATCATAGCGCCTACCGTGGGCGGATACGTCACTGCAGCACTTGGCTGGCAATCCATTTTTTTTATTCTTGCATCCATAAGCGCTATAACAATTGTCTTAGTTTATTTTACATTGCCCGATGGGCGCGCGCCCAATACTTCTCTTTCATTGCGTCCACGCCAGGTGACCAGTGATTTTCTAGAGGTGGCTAAGGTTCCGCAATTTTATACCTATGCATTTGCCGGCGCGATTGCTTCTTCAGGATTATATGCTTACGTTGCCGGTTCTCCATTTGTCTTCATGGAAATTTATAAAGTATCCGAAAGACACTATGGATGGATATTTGCATTTATCGCGATAGGACTTATTGGAGCAAGTCAGGTAAATACGTTATTATTGAGAAAATATACAAGCGAACAAATTACAAAGGTTACTTTATTCTGTCAATGTTTAGCAGGAATTTCATTGGTTTTGGGAGCATGGTTTCATTTACTGGGATTGTATTCTACCGTTTTTTTAATATGGATTTTTCTAAGCACTCAAGGTTTCGCTTTCCCTAATACTTCTGCACTTTCATTAGCACCATTTACCAAAAATGCAGGAACTGCTTCAGCGTTGATGGGTGCTATTCAACTTGGAATTGGTGCCATTTCCACAGCGTTAGTTAGTGTTTTCAATGATGGAACGGCGCTACCCATGGCTTCTGTCATGTGCGCTTGCGCAGTTTGCAGTTTCACCATTTTATTAGTTGGAAGAAGAAAAATTATTTTGGAAACTGAAATTTAGAGAAATATTATGTCCATAAATTAATGAAGGAAAAGTACAATTTATCACACCGTCTGTTCTACTAATTCAGCATGCAATGGGATCGTAAAATAAAAAACAGACCCTTTATTTTCTTCGCTTTTGACGCCCACATGGCCCTTGTGCGACTGTATAATTTGCCTGCACAAATAAAGTCCTAATCCAATGCCTTCTATTTTTCTTGTTTTCTCAACCCTGAAAAATCTTTCAAAAACAAATGGTAAATGATCTTCCGGTATTCCTAATCCATTATCTTCTACAGAAACGGTAACTGATTCACTGTCTTGTTCGATCGAAAGTTTTACATCCGGATGTCCGTTAGAATATTTAATAGCGTTACTCAAAAAATTGGTAATCACTTGTATAATTCGATATCGATCTGCGTTTACAATAAAATTTCCATTTCCTTCTACACGAATATTAAATGACGGATGTAACCTTTGAATTGTATCGACCGCTTCTTTTACCATATCTGCAAAGTTGAACTCTGAAAGATCTAATGGAAAATACCCGGAATTAACTTTTGTGGCTTCGTACAGACTGGTGATCATTTTATTCATCCGCTGGATATTGTTTTCAGACCTGTCAAGCATTTCAGCCAGAAACGAAATTTCATTTTCCTTTACACCATCTTTCATAAGGTCATTTGACAGCATCAAATTAGATAAAGGATTTCTGAGCTCATGAGTGATAAACCCGATAATATCTTCTCTTTCCCGCTGCAACTCTTTATAAATAGTGATATCATGCATGACCAGGAGGACTTCGCTTTCATCTGAATTTTTCATAGGCGTACAAGTAACTTCAAATGTTTTCTTCCTATCCGGATTTTTTATTACCACCTCTTTGTTAGAAAAAGCGGTTCGCGTTTTAATCGAATTTTCCAACATATTAAAGAGACGGAAATCTTCGTCCGCTATTTTTAAAAAATCGTTGATGTTCGAAACAGGTATTTCACTTTTATGAAAAACTGATTTGAAAGCAGTATTGCTTTTTACAATGTTCATTTCTTTATCTAAAACAACTACCGCAGCCTTAATTGATTCCAGGATATTTTCGTTAAAATAATTTAAGTGATTGATGCTAATTTCTTTTAGCTTTTGTTCATGAATATTTTGAACAATTTTTAAAATAATCTGATTGCCTTTTTCATTTTCAATTAAGACAGATTCACCTGAAACCCAGATTTTTTGGCCACTGTTATTGACGAGATAATTATTGTCGTTCGATTGTCCTGTTTTTAATACCCTTTGCACTTCCTTTTCAGGTTTTAATTCTTTTCGATCCTCGTTGGTGAAAAGGATATCACAGTTTTTCCCAATTATATCATTTGGTTTATAACCGAAGCATTCGGTGAAAGCCGGATTTACGGCGGCAATTATTCCATTCGTCTCGATAATTATTACACAATTTTCTTTGGTTTTTTCGAAAAGCGCATCGGCATAATCGAAATGCTTATAAATGTTTTTAACAGGCATGAGTAAGGTTAGAGTTCTATAAAAATAATGGAAAAAAAATTGTGACTGGAAAAATTATTTAATTTCAAATTACTGATTGGTTAATTCTTCATATGCGGCAGTTAGCGGCCTTTCTATGCCATCGCTTTTCCATTCGGGCGAACCTGGTATTTCGGTGGCTTTTAAAATGTCTTCTTTCGATTTGCCTTCCTGTATTCCATACTTTACGAATTTTAAAACGTTCTGCAGATATTCCTGGAAGTAAAGTAACATATCCAGTGAACCTGTCACATCGTAATTTTCTCCGGCGTGGCCACAAACAAAAACTGTTTTGTTGTCGAACTTTTTCATCGTTGAATCCAACACTTTTATCCAGCTTTGAATGTTAGCGCCGGCGCTTCTGTCTACAAACGGATGGCGGCGATTGAAAACAAGGTCGCCTACGTGCGCGATATTGGCGTGCTTAAAATGAATTATAGCATCGCCATTTGTATGACCGGCGCCGTAATAATATAACGCCACTTTTTCGCGCCCAATGTCTTCGTTCCATTCTTTTCCAAATGTTTGGTTAGGATACAATTGTTTCTCTTCTGTCTTGTTGGCGATGGCAACTCGTTTTTGATTTATCAAAGAATTATCGTGGGCAACCACGTGACTTAAAAGGTTTTTAAACACTATATTTCCTGAAGTATGATCGCCATGATGGTGGGTATTTATAAGCAATCGAAAAGGCTGATCTTTTCTTTTTTTCAATTCCCCAACCAGGTGTGGCGCGGTATCAGGAAATTGCGCGTCAACAACTGTAATACCTTCTTTTGAATAATGAAACGCAATGGTGCCGCCTCTTTCAGTAAAAATTCCAATGTCGTGTGTGAGCATTTGTATTTTCCAGGGTTCAACCTTCATGGCGCTTAAAATTTTTTGTTTTCCCAAAGCTAAAGCAGCGGCAGTAAGCATTGATTTTTGCAAAAAAATTCTGCGTTGCATATATTAATTTTTGGGGTAAAAAAGGAAGTCAAGATACGAATATTCTATATCCAAATAGCCTTTTTCGGGAAATAGTTTGTGGATTAAAATTGCCAGTAAACAAACAAATTCTCCATTATTCTATTCTGTTTAACAGGCTTTTTCCAGGTTGAAATCTTTAATCGAAATGGATTAAGAATGATGAAATATTTACTGTTGTTTTCTCGAAAAGGATTATGCTGTTAAACGAATGTTTTTAAAAATGTGGTTGATAAGTGTCAGTTTTTACTGTAGCGCTAAGTTCATTTAGCAAAGTATACAAACCAAAATTGGTTCTGTTTACATAGATAAAATGTTTTACGCCGCGCGGCTGCTTAAATTCAGGCATCTTGGCAATCTTCTCACCATAAGCATACAATTGTTCAAAAAATTCCGGCTTGCTGAAGTCGAAAGTTTTGCTCACATAAGGAAGCGCAAAAAGCGAAATCATTTCTTTATAAGCCTTGTAATAAAATTCGATTTGTTTTTTATCATCATTTGCTTGAATCATTTCCAATTCTCTGAAACCTTTTATAGTAGCAGCTTTGTTTGTCATCAGATCAGGAAAGATCAATCCGAAAAAAGGATTGTAAAAATCTTCAGGAAGTTCCTTAATGCAGCCAAAATCTATCACAGCCAGTTTTTCATCAGGGGTAATTAAAAAATTTCCCGGGTGAGGATCTGCATGAACCGCTCTTAATTCGTGTTGCTGAAAATTATAAAAATCCCACAACGCCTGCCCTATTTTATTTTTTAATGTTTGGGTTGGATTGGTAGCCAGGAATTCCTTAAGGTGAAGTCCTTCCATCCAATCCATCGTAATGATTTTGGAGGAGGAAAGTTTTGGGTAATAAGTCGGGAAAACAATATTATCCAACTTACTGCAAGCTTTTGAAATTTTTATAGAACGGCGAACTTCCAGGTCATAATCAGTCTCTTCAAGCAAACGTTCTTCTACTTCCTTTATGTAAATATTCAATTCTTTTTGACTCATTCCTATCAGGCGAAAAGCAATGGGTTTTACCAATTTTAAATCAGAAGAAATACTGTCGCCCACGCCCGGATACTGAACTTTTATGGCAAGCTTTTTTCCATTTAATGTTGCTTCGTGAACCTGCCCGATAGAAGCGGCCTGTGTTGAATTCAAATTAAAAGTGTCAAAAATTTTGTCAGGTGACTTCCCGAAACTTTTTGTAAAAGTTTTTACGATCAACGGCCCTGAAAGGGGAGGAGCATTGTATTGCGATTGAGAAAATTTATTTGTATAAGCTTTTGGCAGGATATTCTTATCCATGCTCAGCATTTGGGCAATTTTTAAAGCTGAACCCTTTAGCTGGCTTAAGGAATTATAAATATCTGTTGCGTTATCCTCATTTAATTCATCTCGCGAAAGATCAGGATTGAATAATTTCTTAGAATAATGTTTTACGTAATTGCCGCCGATGCGAAATCCTGTCTGTACAAATTTCGCTGATCGTTCCACCTTAGTGGTTGGCATAGATTCCTGCGTTTTCATAGATACTTTTAAATGCCCATTTTTTCTTTAAACTTTCCATTTTGGGCTAAGAATTTGCCGTATTCAAAGAGATTATCTATAGGTGATCTCTGGAATAAATCAAAAGACACATTGATACCTTTTTCAACGGCTTCGTCTGATTTTTCAAAATCTTTGCTGTCATCTTCCATCCAAAAATTAATGATAAAAGCAAACTGCACCCAAAGAGCATCCTTGTAACGTTTGCTGAAAAATTTCCTATCCGTCAATTCACCACTTTCGAGCCCTTCATTAATTACATCTTCAGAAAAACTTAGGAATTCTGATTTGGCACCTGTTAAAACACCGGGAGTAGATATTTTTTTTGGATGCTTTTTTAAAGTGTAAATAATGAAACTTCTTTTCGATTTTAGTAACTCCAGAAAACTGTAAAAAAACGAAAGCAATTTCTCCCGGCTGGTATATTTTGGCCACACTTCCTGCTCTTTTATATTAAGGATCGTGGCAATGGTAAGATCTTCCCAAACTGCTTTTTCTATGGCATCAAAGGAGCCATAAAATTTGTAAAAAGCGGTTTCAGTGATTTTCAGTTTTTTTGCAAAATTGTATACTGATTTCGGTTGTTCGCCGTTCGTGAGCACATAATCAATGTAGCCATTTTTAATTTCTTCTGTGTTTGACATTTGAATTTTTTTAGGGTACAGGGAATGAATTTTACAGTTTATTCAGACTGTCCATAAAGGTAATGCATTCCTTGTTTGAAATAATTCAAAAACTTCTCCAAAAGGCGGGAGAAAATGAGGTTTAACAAAAATGTAAAAGATGGTTCCTTTTAAACCAAATGAAGCAAAAGTTTAGCGGGAGTTAACTTTCTTTCAGTTTCATTTGTTCGGGATCCCAATGGATTATTTTATTTTTAAAATAGCTTTCGTTGCAGGCAAGAGCGGGCGCTGCTGCCCTGAAACCAAACACCGCATCTTCTACAACCGGTTTGCCGTTCCTGATGCTGTCAAAAAAATTGATGTGATGCTGCAGGGCTACATCAAAATTTTGGGGAGCTTTGTAAATAAGATCTGGTTTGTTGTGTCTCTTCTGTTGTTCAGGGGAATATTTTTCGTTATACCGTTTTAGCAATTCCTTCTGCATAGCCTCAGGATAGGTATCCAGCGCGTCCCATCCACCAATGCCAGGCGCTTCAGGCATTTTACTGTGGTGCACGGTAAGGCCATCTCCATTAATTACAATAGTTCCTTCATCACCTACAAAGCGAGTTGTTTCTGAGCCACCAGTGCCGCTTACGAAATTTACTTGTAGTGTAAGCTGAAATGGAGAATGCTCGGGTGTTTCAGGATATTGCATAATCCCCGCCATTAGATCAGGCACGTTACGCCCGTCTTTCCAGTAACATAACTGGCCTGATGCATAAATTTTTTCCGGTCCTTTTGATTCGGTAATTAAGTGAGTTCCTGAAAGGAGATGAACAAATAAATCGCCGGCAACACCGGTTCCAAACTCGCGGTAATTTCTCCACCAAAAAAACTTTTTAGGATCGTAAGGAATTTTTTTCATTCCTTCAATATACCTGTCCCAATCAACTGTTTTAGGAGATGCATCTGTGGGCATCGTATATTCCCAGGCGCCTAAAGCATCCTGCCGATCATACACCGCGTTCACCATATTCAGCTTTCCAATTTCACCCGATTTATATAATTCATGTGCTTTTTGAAAAACAATATTGCTAACATATTGGCTTCCTATTTGTAAAACTTTTCCACTCTCTTTTTGCGCCTTGATAACGTCCAGCCCTTCACTGATATAATGAACCATTGGCTTTTCGCAATACACATGTTTGCCGGCTTTTAATGCATCTTTGGTAATGCGTGCATGCCATTGATCGCAGGTAGCTATGATAACTGCATCTACATCTTTGCGTTGTAAAATTTTCCGGTAATCATTGGTCACAAAAATATCTTTACCATATAATTCTTTGGCCCTTTCAAGTCTTCCTGTATATAAATCACAAGCTGCTACGATCTTTATTCCGGGCACCTGCAACGAGGAAACGGCATTGTGGTTTCCCATAATTCCCATGCCTATGATTGCGATATTTACCATATCATTAGAAGAGACTTTTTTTGAATAATGGAGAATTTGCGTTTCCAATTTTTCTTGCGCAGCCAATGCGGAAAGTGGTCCCGCACCAAGCGCAAGAGTCGTTCCTGTAAGTTGCTTAATAAATTTTCTTCTTGAAGAGGGTGATGGTTTTTGCATATCAATTATTTTACGTTAAGGATTATAAAAATAGAACATTAAGATATTACAAGCTAAAAAATTATCCACTACTGAAATCAAAACAATTTCTAAGAAAAACTGCTATTTGTTATTTGTAATTATAAATATTAATTAAGTTTGATACTTTTAAAATTATCAAAACATTTTTCATTATGATCATTGAAAAGAACGGTTTTATTCACCACGTGTTTTTTTGGCTGAAGAATTCTGAAAGTAAAGATGCGCTGGAAGAATTAATTCAAGGATTGAAAAAACTTTCCAAGGCGCCAACCATCAAAGATTTTCATATTGGCAAACCCGCCAATACTAACCGCGGCGTGATTGATAACAGCTATGCGGCTTCCTGGCTTTTATTGTTTGAAAATGCGGAGGATCAGGATGTATATCAAACCGACCCCATCCATTTAAAGTTTATTGAAGAGTGTTCTCATTTGTGGAGTAAGGTGGTGGTTTATGATACGCTGACTTTCGACAATTAATTTTCCAAAATTGTTTTAATAAATCTTAAAACTTGAAAAGAGTTTTATTTTTCGTTTACACATTCCTGTTGAGTTCAGTCGTCTTTTGTCAAAAGAAGAACGAGGCTTTTCAATTACATATTTTTCCAACTACTGAAAAGATTACCATTGACGGCGAAGCAAATGAAGAGGTGTGGAAAAAAGCCGATGTAGCAAAGAATTTTTTCATGGTTCTTCCTATGGATACAAGCCAGGCAAAAGTGCAGACCGAAGTAGAAATGGCGTATGATCAAACCAACCTGTATCTTTTGGCAAAATGTTTTAATGCACCCCGGGAAACGGAAATGGTTGAGTCATTAGCAAGAGATTTTAATTTCCAGAAGAATGATAATTTTATTGTTTTTATCGACCCGTTTGACGACCAGACAGATGGTTTTGCATTTGGTACCAATGCGGAAAACGCTCAGTGGGACGGTCTTATGTATGAAGGTGGCTCAGTGGATCTGAACTGGGACACCAAATGGGTTTCTGCGGTAAAACACTACGCAGATAGTTGGGTTTTGGAAATGGCCATTCCGCTAAAAACGCTTCGCTATAAAAAAGGAGTAACAGAATGGGGAATCAATTTCAGCAGGAATGATTTAAGAACTACTGAAAAGTCAAGTTGGGCGCCCGTCCCAAGACAATTTCCTACAGCAGCTTTAGCTTATACAGGAACGCTGGTTTGGGATAACGCTCCGGCAGTTCAAAAGGGTAATGTTTCTATCATTCCTCATTTATTAACCGGTTATACTAAAGAAGAAGTTCCTCCGTCTCCTTCTGATTTTAAACATGAAGTAGGATTGGACGCAAAAGTGGCTATTTCTTCTTCATTAAATCTTGACTTAACAGTAAACCCGGATTTTTCCCAGGTGGAAGTAGATCAGCAGGTAACCAATTTGGATCGTTACGAATTATTCTTTCCGGAAAGAAGACAGTTTTTTCTCGAGAATGGAGACCAGATAAATAATTTTGGTTATGCAGATATTCGCCCCTTCTTTTCGCGCAGAATTGGATTAGGAATTCCGATTAATTATGGAGGAAGATTAAGTGGTAATCTCAATAAAAAATGGCGTATCACTTTGATGGACATGGAAACGGCGAAGCAAAATGATATTGGGTTGCCGGCTCAGAATTTTGGCGTTGCTGCCATACAGAGAAGAGTTTTTTCGCGATCAAATATTAACCTCATTTTTGTCAACAAGCAGTCTGTAAATTATAAACCGGGAAAAGATTCGTCGGTACCAAAATATTCTTTGTACAACAGAAATATTGGGCTGGAATATAATTTAGCTTCTTCCAATAATATCTGGACTGGGAAATTATTATTCCTAAAATCTTTTACTCCGGGAGAAAATAAAAACAGTACGACTAATGCCGGAAACCTGAAATATTCAGGAACGAAATGGCTTATAAATGCGGCTTACGAATCAGTTGGAAATAATTATAATGCGGAAGTGGGTTATGTACCTCGTGTTAATTACATAAAAATAAATCCCCAGGTTTCTTATACCTTTTTTCCAAAAGGAGGAAGCGTTTTGACACATGGTCCTCAATTTAATTTCACTTACTTCTTTGATAAAAAGTTTGACCAATCCGATCATGAAAATGTGTTGGATTACCTCGTTACTTTTAGGAATAAGGCTACTATTACCGGCGTATTCATGGATGATTATGTGAAAATTCTTTTTCCATTTGATCCCACAAACAGTGGTAAGGATTCTTTAT
Source organism: Ginsengibacter sp. (assembly GCA_039937075.1). Lineage (GTDB taxonomy): Bacteria > Bacteroidota > Bacteroidia > Chitinophagales > Chitinophagaceae > Ginsengibacter. The sequence continues at coordinate 10,545 of JBDTHD010000239.1, forward strand.
CTTTTAACTCAAAGTATTCATGGAAAACTGCGGGTGCAGATTTTGTGTCAAAACCTCAAAGTCTTTTTAATTATAGCTTTTCGTTTAGGTATGGAGGTTATTATGCAGATGGAGAAAAATTTACATTAAGCAGTACGATTGGCTATCGTTTTCAACCGATACTTAATGTAAGTATAATGACTTCCTACAATAAATTACTTTTGCCATCTCCATGGGGAAAGACAGATTTTTGGCTGATTGGCCCAAAAGTAGATCTGACTTTGACAACCAAATTATTTTTTACCACTTATGTGCAGTACAATCAACAATTGAATAATACCAATATCAATGCAAGATTTCAATGGCGTTATAAACCCGCGTCTGATTTGTTTATTGTATATACTGATAATTATTTGATAGCTCCATTTGCGGTTAGAAACAGGGCGATATTATTAAAATTTACGTACTGGTGGAACCCTTGATGACAAACTAGAAAATGGCAATATTTGTTGCTTTACTGTAAACGGAAGATTTTTACTTTTTAAAATCTTCAACCGCATCCAAAGTTTTTTGGATGTCTTCTGAAGACAATGCATTACTGATAAACCAGCTTTCATATCCTGATGGGGGAAGATAAATTCCATGATCAAGCATGTGATGAAAGAATTTATTGAATACACTGGCGTCTGTTTTCGATGCACTTTCAAAATCAATTACTTCATCATTAGTAAAGAAAATACTCATCATACTTCCTACGCGATTAATACGATGAGGCATATTTTTTGCTCCTAAAATATCATTCAAGCTTTTTTCAAGCCGACTGGTTTTTTCGTCTAATTCTGAATAGATAGAAGGATTATTTTTAAGTTCGTTAAGCATGGTATAACCGGCAATCATGGCAATCGGATTTCCACTTAAAGTGCCTGCCTGGTAAACGTTTCCGATAGGAGCAATATGTTCCATAATTTCTTTTTTTCCACCAAAAGCGCCAACAGGCAAACCTCCTCCAATTACTTTTCCATAAGTGATAAGGTCAGCGTTTATTTTCAGTTTTTCCTGAGCTCCGCCAGGTGCTAAACGAAAACCCGTCATCACTTCATCAAAAATGAAAACGATATTTTCCTGGTCGCACAATTTTCTAAGGTCTTCTAAAAACCCTTGCTGTGGCGGAACGCAGCCCATGTTGCCAACAACCGGTTCAACAATGATTGCCGCGATTTCATTTTTATTTTCTTCAATTAATTTTTCAACTGATGGTAAATTATTGAAAGGAGCTGTAAGCGTGTCATTAGCAACGCCGGAAGTTACTCCCGGAACAGTTTGGATATTTAATGTGGCCATTCCGCTTCCGGCTTTTACTAAAAAGCAATCGGCGTGGCCGTGATAACAACCTTCAAATTTTATAAATTTATTTCTTCCTGTAAAGCCTCTTGCCAAACGAATTGCGCTCATGCATGCTTCTGTTCCGCTGCTTACCATGCGCACCAAATCAACATTTGGAGCCATACTTTTTATTAATTCAGCCATTTCAATTTCCAATTCTGTAGGCGCTCCGAATGAAGTGGAATCCGTTGCCTTTTCTTGTATTGCTTTTACCACAGGTTCATAAGCATGCCCAAGAATCATCGGTCCCCAGGAATTGATGTAGTCGATATATTTATTTCCATCTTCATCAAAAAGATGTGCACCTTTTGCTGATTTTATAAATAAAGGTGTTCCTCCAACACTTTTAAAAGCACGGACAGGAGAATTTACCCCGCCGGGAATAGAGAGTTGGGCACGTTGAAATAATTCGATGCTTTTGAAAATGTTCATATTTATAGAGCTGAAAATTAATTAAGATAAAAAATTAAAGGAAAACTTATTCACGATTCACCAATCACATATCACTCCAACAACTTCACCGCATCTTTTGCAAAATAGGTTGCAATTAAATCGGCGCCTGCTCTTTTAATAGATGTAAGGCTTTCAAGAATAGCTTTTTCTTCGTTGATCCAACCCATTTTTGCTCCGGCTTTTATCAATGCATATTCGCCGCTCACATGATAGGCGCTAACAGGAATGTGTACACTATTTTTAACTTCACGGATAATATCCAAATAAGCCATCGCCGGTTTTACCATAACAATATCAGCGCCTTCCTGTTCGTCCATTAAAGCTTCTTTCACGGCTTCTATTCGGTTACCATAATCCATCTGGTAAGTTTTTTTATCTCCAAATCCGGGCGCAGAATCCAAGGCATCTCTGAACGGGCCATAAAAGCAGGAAGCATATTTTGCGCTGTATGCCATGATGCCGGTTTTGGTAAAATTATTTTGTTCAAGCGCTTCGCGGATTGCACCGATCCTGCCGTCCATCATATCGCTTGGCGCTACAAAATCAGCGCCTGCTTTTGCATGGCTAAGGCTCATTTTTACCAACGCTTCAACAGTTGGATCATTTACAATTTCCCCGTTTTCAACAATACCATCATGGCCATAAGAAGAGTAAGGATCTAAGGCAACATCGGTCATTACTACCATTTCGGGAACTGCATCTTTAATTGCTTTTATACTGCGTTGCATCAACCCATCAGGGTTCCATGATTCTTTGCCTGTATTGTCTTTGAGTTCGTCCGGTGCTTTTATAAATAACAAAACGCTTTTAATTCCCATGCTCCGCAATTCTTTCACTTCCTTTATGGTCCCATCCAAAGATCGACGGAAATATCCGGGCATGGATGGAATTTCAAATACGACATTTTCTCCTTCATCAATAAATAACGGTAAAATAAAATCGTTTGGAGTAAGGATAGTTTCCGCTACCATGTTTCTGATAGCAGGATTACTTCTTAAAATTCTATATCTTTTTTGTAGGTACATTTTTATAAATTTTTTATTAAATCCGGATTCCGGTTCGTATTAAAGACTCTTAATACAAGTACACTATTTCCAACAATTTCAAAAATAATTACAAAAGAGAAAGTGCTGATTTTTACGTCCCGGATATTTTCATCGGCCCGAATAAAACTGTAATATTGTGGTGTTTGTGATAATCTCAAATAGGCGTTATTGAGTGATTCCAAAAATCTTTCACCTAATCCCGGAGATTGTTCTTCATAGTAATCAAAAGCATCATTGGTTTCCTGAAAAGCAATTGCAGAAACTCTTAATTGATATTTCATCTATTTTTGTTTCTGATTAATTCATGAGCTTGTTCAGGCGAAAAGGTACTTTCCCGATGTGCTAACATGTCTTCTTTGACCCTTTTAAATTCTTCAACTTCTTCCTGGGAATATTCTTGTTCGTCATCATTATATTCATTCGCCAATGCAATCATTAAACCCATAAGTTTTTCATCTGCATCATTTATAATTTCCAGCAGAGCCTGCTTTTTATCAGTAATAACCATGGTAATTATTTTTACAAATTTAGCTGAATTTTTTGTAGTCACAACTCATGGATTGTAATTACAGGAGAAGACTATTTATCCACTCTTTTGGCTGCAAACAGGCCTTCTGTAATTTTTCTTCTTCGCTTCCTGGCGCGGGTTCATAATTATAATCAAACCGAACAGTAGGAGGCAGGCTCATCAAAATACTTTCAGTACGACCATTCGTTTTTAATCCAAATAAAGTGCCGCGATCGTATATTAAATTAAACTCGGTATAGCGGCCTCTTTTTATTTCCTGCCAATATTTATTTTCGGTAGTAAACGAACAAAACTTACGTTTTTCTACTATGGGTAAATAAGAAGGAATAAAGGCATTGCCGCAGGCTTTACCAAAATCCAACCAAAAATTTACATCGTGTTTTTCGTCGGGTCTTTGATAATCATAAAAGATTCCGCCAATGCCCCGGCGCTCATTATTACGGTGTGCATTTACAAAATAATCATCGCAATTTTTTTTGAATGTTGGATAAAATGTCAAATCAAATTCATCGCAAACATTTTTATAAGTTTGATGAAAATGCCTGGCGTCTTCTTCAAATAAATAATACGGGGTAAGGTCTGTGCCGCCGCCAAACCAGCGGTCAATCACTTCCTCTTTTTCATCGTACAATTCAAACATGCGGTAATTACAATGAACCGTTGGAACAAAAGGATTTAAAGGATGAAGTACCAAACTTAGTCCGCACGCAAACCATTTTGCACCATCTATTTTTAATTGCGTTCTCATAGCTTCTGAAACATCGCCGGATACTACAGAAGTATTTACGCCACCTTTTTCAAAAACATTTCCATTGGAAATTACTCTTGTTTTTCCACCGCCGCCTTCTGGCCTGTCCCATTTATCCTCTATAAATTTTGCATTCCCATCTGCTTCTTCTACAGCGCTACAGATTTTATTTTGAAGCTCTTCAATGTATTCTATCCATTCTTCTTTAATGCTCATAAATCTAAATTTTAAACTTTCACCACTCACTCTCCTTTACCGCATCTACAAAAGCTTTTGCATGATCAACAGGAATGTTGGGCGTAATCCCATGACCTAAATTAGCAATGTATTTCTGCGCACCGAATTCATGAATCATTTTTTTTACTTCCTTTTTTATTTCATCCACAGGCAATAATAATTTTGCAGGATCAAAGTTTCCCTGCAAAGTGATTTGATTTCCTGTCATTTCCCTCGCCATCTTCGGAGAAATACACCAATCAATTCCAAGAGCTGAAGCGCTGCTTTCACTCAGTTCTTTTAATGCGTACCAACTTCCTTTAGGAAATAAAATTACAGGCGCATAATCTTTTAATGCATCTGCAATCTGGATAAGGTATGGTTGCGCAAATTGCTTAAAATCTTCAGGGCTCAAACAACCGCTCCAACTGTCGAAAACCTGTACTACATCGGCGCCCGCTTTGGTTTGAGCCTTTAAATAATTTATCGTTGCATCTGTAATTTTTTGTAAAAGCTTATGTGCAAGTGTCGGCTGAACAAAACAAAACTGCTTTGCTTTTTCCCATGTTTTACTTCCCTTTCCTTCTACCATGTAACATAAAATAGTCCATGGCGCGCCTGCAAATCCGATGAGAGGAACCTCTCCATTTAACTCTTGCTTTGTTAATGACAAGGCTTTCATTACATAATCCAGTTTTTCTTCTACCGCATCAGTAAACAAAGAATTAATGTCATTTTCTGTTTTGATAACATTGGGCAATGAAGGGCCTTTTCCTTCTTCCATTAAAACGGTTAATCCCATTGCCTGCGGAATTACCAGGATGTCAGAAAAAATAATTGCTGCGTCTACGCCTACCCGTCGTATCGGCTGTAACGTAATTTCTGCTGCCAGTTCCGGCGTTTGAACACGCGTGAAAAAATCATATTTTTCACGAAGTTTCATGTACTCAGGCAAATATCTTCCTGCCTGGCGCATCATCCAAACCGGTGGCCGTTCTACTTTTTCCTGTCTTAAAGCTCTTAATAAAAGATCGTTTTTTAATTCACTCATTTAAATATGTTTTATGGCGCTGAAATGTTTTATTACATCCGCTATTAGTTTTTTCGTATCGGGAAGATCGGAAATTATGGTTGCATTATTTGAAAAGTTTGTCACCTCTTCCGCAGTAGTTTTTCCAATCGTAAAAATAATTGTTTCTGGTTGAATTTTATTTTCGGTAAAAAAACTTTTTACCGCGCTTGGGCTAAAAAATAAAATACCATCATAATTTTTTGAAATATGCAATGAATTCGCCTTGGTTTGATAAACGATTAATTCTTCTACATCAATTCCATTGGTTTTTAATGTATCGGGTAAAAGGTCACGTCTTTGATTTCCACAAAAAAAGACAACGTTGCCAGTGGATTTATTTTCAATAATTATTTTGGAAAGTTCGGCCGCATCAGTTGCAGAACCTGCGATTGAGGAATTTATAAAAATACTTTCTACTGTTTTTTTTGTTGCAGGCTCAATGCAATATATTTTCCAGTTTGTTTTGAGAGAAACTAATTTTCCAACTGCGTTAACGGCATTTGAGCTGGTGAAAATTACACTTATATTTTGGTTGGATAATTGAAGAATCCTGGTTTTTATTTCTTCAGAAAAAGATTCGCTGGTTTCAATAAAATTCAGTTGATCAATATAAATATTGTTTTCTTCAGCAAGTTGAATAAATGAATTGCTGATTTTTTTGGTACATAATATTTGAATTTTATTTTGCATTTTTTATTTCGTCAATTATCCTGCGCACGTCTATATTTTTCAACAATTCTTTTCCAGCAATTTCACCTAAATTATTATTATTTTCCACAACACTTTCTTTTTTTATTTCGAAAATTTCTTTTCCGTCAGTGCTGCAAATATTCCCTTTAAATATGATTGTATTTTTTTCAATAATGGCCAAAGCGCTTATCGGCGTAGAACATCCGCCGGATAGGGCGCGTAAAAAATCACGCTCGGCTTTGGTGCAAATTTGGGTTGCTTCATCATTTACTAATTGACAAGCATTAAAAATATTTTTATCATTATTCCTGCAAGCTATTGCAATTGCACCCTGTGCCGGAGCCGGAAGCATCCAGTCAAGATCGATCGATTTCTCAGGACGAAGATGAATTCGTTCAAGACCCGCTGCGGCAAAGATGGCTCCGTTCCAACTGTTTTCTTCTATTTTTCTTAATCGGGTGTTTACATTTCCCCTCAAATTTTCAATCCGGTGGTTGGGATATCTTTTTAACCATTGAGCTTTTCTGCGGACACTGCCAGTAGCGATGGTGAATGGTGAGTGGTGAATCGTGAATGGTGAATCGTGAATGGTGGAATTTAATTCCTCTTCAACATCTTTTCTTTCACCCTTAAAAACTAAAATATCTTTATAAGAAGCTCTCTCCAAAACTGCGGCCAGGCTTAGCCCTTCGGCTAATTTGGTAGGAACATCTTTCATTGAGTGAACAGCAATATCAATCCGGCTATTTAGCAAAGCTGCATCTAAAGTTTTTGTAAAAATTCCCTGTACACCTAACTCGTACAGTGGTGTTACAATATCAATATCACCTTCACTTTTGATGTAAATCAATTCGGATTCAAAACCTTTTTGTTTCAAAAGATTTTGCACATGAGTAGCCTGCCATACCGCCAATTGACTCTCGCGGGTGCCTATCTTAATTATCGGTTTCATGAAGATAATTGCTCAATGCATTAATACATTGACAACCTTTATTCTTTTTTACTTTTAATTGAATGGCCAGTGAAGATACTGCTTTATGAATTTTTTCCGGTGAAGAGTTTTCAGAATGGTATTTTTCATTTAGCTCGAAAAGCTGGGATTTTACCATCCGCAAAAGTGGATTATTAAATTGAAGCCTATGCCATTCTTCAAGGCTTTCAATAGTTTCGTCAATTATTTTTTTAGCTTTTGGGATTTCTGACTTGCGCAATGAAATAGTTTGATCTAAAATAGAAGAAACTTCATCCACATTTAAAACAGTAATGCCATTTATATTTTTAACCGCGGGATCTACGTTTTGAGGAACAGAGAGATCCAGTATCAATTTCGGTTTTTCACCGTTAAAAAATGAAGGAAGAACAGAATAGGTATTGGAAGCGGAACTTACAATAATTACATCTGCTTCGTTGCAAGCCGATGATAAATTTCGGTAAGGGATAAATTTTGCATTAAAAAACTGTGCCAGCTCATTTGCTTTTTCATCCGTTCTGTTGGTAAAAGAAATGTCTGATCCCGGCAAATAATCCTTCAAATTTTTTGCAATGTGATTGCCAAATTTTCCAATTCCTACTAAAAGTATTTTTTTATCAGAAAGATCTTTAATTTTTTCCTTGATAATTTCGATAGCCGCATAAGAAACAGAAACAATTCCTGAACTTAATTTCGTTTTCGTTTTAATTTCTTTTGAAACCTGTAACGAATAATTAATTGCTCTTTCCATAAAGCTGTCTATGCATCCGTTTTCTTTGGCAATTTTGACAGCTTGTTTAATCTGGGAGAGGATTTCGTAATCACCAATTATCTGGGAATCGAGCCCGGACGCTACTTTGAACAAATGTTCAATAGCTTCTAATCCATGATAAACATAGCCATGGTTATTAAAATCCTCCAGCCGGTTCGATGTATTTTCGCAAAGTAATTCTGCGAAGACATTTGAATTGTTACTAATGCCATATATCTCTGTTCTGTTACAGGTAGAGAGAGCAAAGCATCCGGAAATGTTCTTCGCCGACGCCTGTTTAAGGACATTAACCGTTTGATCTGCCGAAAGAGAAAACCTGCCACGAATGTGCATATCGCTCTTGCGATAATTAATACCTACTATGCAGAAACTATTTAACGAATTGTGATATGAGTGCTTTATTTTATCCATGCAATAGTTGCAAAAATATTTTTAAAAAGATGGTTAAAAGTCATTAGTAAGTCATAACTGAATTTTTCTGGTATTTTCATCAAAAGAATCGATGATTTTTGCATATTTGTGGGAAATAAATCATCGTTGTGCCCGTACATTTGCAAATATTTTAAATTATGATTTCGAAATCAAAAAAAGGTGTTTTATTAATAAATCTTGGATCGCCGGATTCCACGGATGTTTCAGATTTGAAAAAATACCTGGATGAATTTTTAATGGACGAGAGAGTCATTGACACGTCCTGGTTGGTGAGGGCTTTACTGGTGAAAGGAATTATTGTTCCTTTTCGTGCGTCAAAATCTGCGGAAGCCTATAAAAAAATATGGGTAAAGGAAGGGTCTCCGTTAATTGTTTTTACAAAACAGCTGCAAAAAGCTTTGCAAGCCCGGATTGATGAGCCCGTTGAGATTGCTATGCGTTATGGAAATCCTACTCCTGAAGATGCTTATTCAGCTTTGCTTTTACGAGATCCTGAAATTAAAGAAGTGATTATATTGCCGCTCTATCCGCATTATGCAATGGCGAGTTATGAAACGGCTGTTGAATACATGAAAGAGATTTATAACAAAAAGAAATATCCTTTTACGCTTTCTTTCGTTCCACCATTTTATGATGATGAAAAATATCTTCAAGCACTTGCTGAAAATATAAAACCTTATTTAGAAAAAAAATACGACCATATTTTATTCAGTTATCATGGTGTTCCGGGAAGACATATCAGGAAAAGCGATGTCACCGGATGTCATTGCCTTCAAAGCGATGATTGTTGTGAGACTCCATCTCCTGCTCATCAATTTTGTTATCGGCACCAGGTAAGAACTACTACCAGGCTCGTTACCGAAAAGTTGGGAATTCCCACAGATAAATATAGTATTTCTTTTCAATCAAGGCTGGGAAAAGGCTGGTTGACTCCGTTTACGGATATCAGGTTGGCAGAAATGCCCAAAGAAGGAATAAAAGATTTGCTTATTTTATGTCCGGCATTCGTAAGCGATTGTCTTGAAACTTTGGAAGAAATAGCGATGAGAGGAAAAGAAATTTTTATGAAAGCAGGAGGAGAAAGTTTTACAATGATTCCTTGTTTGAATACGAATCCATTGTGGGTTGATGCGGTGGAGGCGATGGTGAAAGGGTGAATGGTCAATTGTGAATGGTGAATTATTGAAATTTATAAAAAGGAAAAATACAATAGCTTTCCAAATACCAAATTTTCGAATAATCATTATTTACTTAAAAAAATGTATTTAAATGTTTCTTAAATTAAATCACCAGAAACTTGATGTTTATACCTATTCAAAAAGGTTTGTGATTGAATGTTATAAGCTAACGAAACAATTGCCATCTGATGAAAAATTTGGAATGATTAGCCAGATAAGAAGAGCAGGATTATCAGTTCATCTAAATATCGCAGAAGGTTCACCAAGAAAATCAGAGGTTGAGAGAAAAAGATATTATGAAATTTCAAGAGGTTCAATTGTAGAAATTGATGCGGCTTTAGACATCGCAAAAGAATTAAATTATTTAGATGATTTTGATTTAAATCAACTTCAGGAAAGCATGATTAAAACCTTTAAATTATTAAGTGGTTTAATTGTAACAAAAGCCGTTAATTGACTATTTAGCATTTGCTTTTTAAGATTGACCGTTCACAATTGACCATTCACAATTCACATCATGTATTTCTACGTAAAAGCACTCCATATCATTTTTGTCGTTACCTGGTTTGCGGGGCTGTTTTATATTGTAAGGCTTTTTGTTTACAGCGCCGAGGCGAATGAAAATCCCGCTCCCGACAGGTTGATTCTTCTGAATCAATTTGCGATAATGCAAAAGCGGCTGTGGTACGGCATTACGTGGCCATCTGCCATCCTCACTTTAATTTTTGGCACATGGATGGGCTTTTTGTATGGAAGTTTGCCGCTATGGCTTTTGGTAAAACTTTTTTTTGTCCTGGGATTGTTTATTTATCATATTTTTTTGAACACTATTTTTCGCCAGCAACAAAAAGGAGATTTTCGCTGGGCATCTCAACAATTAAGAGTTTGGAATGAAGTAGCAACCATTTTTTTAGTAGCCATCGTAATGCTCGCAGTGGTAAAACAATTGATGAGTTTTGTTTGGGGATTAGGAGTTTTGGTTGCTTTTGGGTTTTTGCTTTTTGCCGCCATTAAGTTTTACAAAAAGCTTCGCAAATCTTAAAACTATTTTATATTAATAACAGTCTTTCTGCTATTTCTCCCCATTCTTTTTCCAACGAAATATCTGGGCGTTTTTTGCCGGC
>JBDTHD010000240.1:0-3328 GCA_039937075.1 Ginsengibacter sp.
AAATCCAGGAACTGGCATGGCTGCGTTTTATTCATCCATTCGTTTCCTCTTTTATCGCGATACAGCCATTTTTCCTTAAAATCTTTGGGCCTCATGCCGAGATGAAGTGAAATCCTTTTTATATCTGTATTAGTGAAGGTAGGGCTCATTACTTTACAACAATTGGCACAACTTAAACAATGAACTTCGCTCCAAACTTCCTTATCAATGCTGTCCATAGCAGCATCCAGGTTTTTCGGAGGATTATTATAAGTTCTGGTAATAAAATGTCTGAAAGATTTGCGGTTCAGGCTAAATTTCTTTTTTAATTTTCTTAAATAAGTATTTTCCATGAAATAGAAGGTAGAAGTAAAAGGAGGATCTTTTTAGATAATAAAAGTAGCGTTATTTTATTTTAATTTCACTGAAAATAATTTGTGTCAATCAATTATCATTTTACAGTAAAGCAACAAATAACGCAATATTTTAATCAGCATTCGTAATGTGGGAACCATATAAAAAAGGATTTAAAGCTTATTTACAACTGGAGAAATCTTTATCAGAAAATTCTGTGGAAGCTTATGTTCACGATATTGAAAAATTCACACAGTTTCTGGTGATAAATAAAGAAGAAAAAAAACCAAATGAAATTGAGTTAGAAAATTTAGAGAATTTTTTGAAATGGATAAATGAATTAGGAATGACAGCTGCGTCCCAGGCCAGGATGATTTCTGGTTTAAAAAGTTTTTACAAATTTTGCATGCAGGAGCAAATATCGACGACTGATCCAACAACTTTACTTGAATCACCGCGCCTTCCAAAGCATCTGCCTGACACGTTAAGCTATGCTGAAATAGAAAAGATCATTTCAGTATTAGACTTAAGCACGCCGGAAGGAATGAGAAACAAAGCGATTATCGAAACGCTTTACAGTTGCGGGTTACGCGTATCTGAATTGGTAAATTTAAAATTATCATGCCTTTATTTTGCTGTCGGATATGTGCGCATAATTGGAAAGGGAGATAAGGAACGATTGGTTCCAATTGGTAGCTCTGCCATCAAATACATAAATATATATCTGGAAAAAATTCGTGTACACATGCCCGTTATTCCAGGAAATGAAGATGTGGTTTTTCTAAATAGAAGAGGAAACAATCTTTCACGCGTTATGATATTTTTGATTATTAAAGAAGCGGCAAAAAAAGCGGGTATCACCAAGAATATTTCACCACATACCTTTCGCCATTCTTTTGCAACTCATCTTGTTGAAGGAGGCGCTGATCTGCGCGCAGTTCAGGAAATGCTTGGCCATGAAAGTATTACTACCACAGAAATTTATACTCATCTTGACAGGGAATATTTGCGCGATACTTTACAGCAATTTCACCCGGCTTTTCAAAAAAAATAATAAGATTTAAAAAGGAAAAATATATTTCAGACCGTGCCATTTTGCTCGACGGTAGTAAGTTGGGGCTCATTTTTAAAAAGATTATCATAATTTTTTACGCGGCTGCGATAGTTCTTAAACATGCTCATCCATTTAAGTTTGAGCACTCCAAAAATCCCTTCTTTTACGATCCCTTTATTCATTTTTGAAACTCCGAATTGGCGGTCGATGAAAGTAATAGCTACTTCCTTTATCTTAAAGCCAAGTTTCCAGGTAGCGAATTTCATTTCTATCTGGAAGGCATAGCCAACAAAACTAATTTTGTCGAAATTGATAGCTTCCAATACATAATTTCTATAGCAAACAAAACCGGCAGTTGGATCTTTTACCGGCATAAAAGTTATCAATCTAGTATAAATAGACGCTCCTTTAGAAATAGTAACGCGAATGGCTGGCCAGTTTTTAACTTTACCACCTTTTACATAACGAGAACCAACGGCCACATCTGCGCCACCTGATTTACAAGCTCTGTATAATTTATCCAGATCTTTGGGATTGTGCGAAAAATCACAATCCATTTCAAAAATAAAGCGGTAACCCCTATCCAATGCCCATTTAAATCCGTGAATGTAGGCGGTGCCAAGGCCCAGTTTACCCTTCCGTTCTTCCAAAAATAGTTGCCCGGGATAGGTAGTAAAAAGATTTTTTACAATGTCTGCCGTTCCATCGGGTGACCCGTCATCTATAATAAGTACGTGAAAATCCTGGCGTAAATCGAATACAGTTTGGAGTAAAAGGGTAACATTTTCCCTTTCGTTATAAGTAGGTATAATCAAAAGTTTTTCCAAAGATGACTGTATTTGAAAATGAAATTACAAATTTATTTGTTATTATTTTTCAAAAGGAGGTTAAGCGGTTTATTTCTTAAGCAGGGTTTTGTTAAAAATTTCCATTAATTTTTGTTTGGTATGAAGCGGAAAATCCCCTTTCATCATCCAATCATAATATTGCGGTTCCGCTTTTAAAACTTCAACCACGCTTCGCCCTTTGTGTTTGCCAAAATTAAAAACTTCTACATCTTTATCAAATACAAACCTCTTAGCAAAATCAACGTATTTTTCTTCTCCTGTAAATTGTAAAACGGTATCAACGGTTTCACCTAAATGCCCATATCTTTCTAATTGCGCTTCCAGAATTTCCCATGTTGCTGATGCATCGGCTTCTGCAGAATGAGCATCTATTAATTCTTTTTGGCAATAAAATTTATAGGCAGCCTCAAGTGTACGTTTTTCCATCATGTGAAAAATGGTTTGCACATCAAGCATTCTCCTGTTATGCATATCCAGCGAAATACCGGCCCTCAAAAATTCTTCCATCAATAAAGGAATGTCAAAGCGGTTTGAATTGTATCCTGAAAGATCAGCGTTATCTATAAATTGTTTCAATTCATTGGCCACATCTTTAAATGCAGGCGCGTCCTTTACTTTATCATCTGTAATACCATGAACGTCAGTGCTGGCCTTTGGTATAGGCATTTGAGGATTTATCAGCTTGTGCTTTACCACTTTAGTTTTGTCAGGCAATATTTTAATAATTGCAATCTCAATAACCCTGTCAATTGCAATATTTACTCCGGTAGTTTCAAGATCAATAAATACGATAGGTCGCGATAATTGTAATGCCATATTGGATTAAAAATTTAAGATTTTAAAAGTAAAGTAGCAAGGATATCCAGTCCATCATAATTGCCACTGCTCATAAATAAAAAGTTGGTATTATTAAAACTAATGTTTTTTAATTTTTCTTCAAGATTATTTCTCTCTGTTATCACCTCCAGATTCGCTTTTTGAAATCCATTTTTCACTGTCTGAGGTTCTAAAAAATTCATTCTTTTTAGTTCAAGCGCATGTCTACTGTAAAAAACAATCGCATCATCTGCCTTGTCCATCGCACCCTTGTATT
>JBDTHD010000241.1:0-10814 GCA_039937075.1 Ginsengibacter sp.
GTGGTAATAAAGGTGATAGAAGTATAAAGCCTGTCGCTAAAAATGAAAGCCGTTGTCACTAAAACCACGAAGAGAATAATAACAAAAATCTTTTCGGTTTTAGCTTTCCAACCGATCTTGTAAAATTTATCAAGACAGAAATAAGTAAATATGCAGCTAAACGGAATGCAAATAAAAAAGAGTATTTCTTCTATCGGAAGCTTTAAAAAATAAATGCCGGTAATGTATTTTGGGTTGAATTTCCAAACGCCGCCATAAGTAAAAATAGCATCCCAGCCCACGAACAGGATTGCTACAATGACGGCAGCGGTAAAGAACTCTTTCCACGTTTTATAAAATTTTATTTTCGGATGAAAAGAAAAAAGTATAGGAACGATGACGGTAAAAAAATCAACAAGAAGGTACAGACTTTTCATGCAGCTTTTTTAATTTCAGTTCACGAAAATATTTAAATGGCACCCACAACATTCCGAAACATTCGCCATCTTCTTTGGTAAGATGCTTGTGATGCATTTTATGGGCACGCCGTATTGCTTTCAAATATACACTATCGCTATTTCTTAAAATTTTAAAACGCTGATGAATAAAAATATCATGAATAATAAAGTAGGCCAATCCATACAAGGTAATGCCAACGCCTATCCAAAAAAGAAAATCATAATCGTTCTGCATTCCGAAAAATAGACACGCGATTCCCGGCATAGCAAAAAGAAGGAAAAAGAAATCGTTGTGTTCAATAAATCCTTCGCTCTCTTTTTTATGATGATCTTTATGAAGCTTCCATAAGATGCCGTGCATAATGTATTTGTGCGCGAGCCACGCCACAGCCTCCATAGCGAGGAACGCAGCCAACACGCATAATATATTAATTAGTATTACCATGGCTGTTGAATATTTGATTTAAAATCTGTCTTCTATATGCAAAGATATGGTTCAATTTTTTGCGCACTATTAATGCATGGGCCAACCGGCCGAGAATGCCGAAAGGCAACTGGTACTTAACACTATCTTTCATCAACGTTCCATTTTCTTTTTCAATAAGAACGTGTGTGTGTTCCCATAATTTGTAAGGCCCTTTCAATTGCCTGTCTACAAAAGAATTCGGCTTATCCACTTTCGCTATTTCCGTTTTCCAATGTAGGGGTATTTTAAACAATGGACTTACCGTATATTCAATTAACATTCCCTCATAAATCTCCTTGTCCTTTACGTCGGTTAGCACTTTAAATCCTAATTCCGGCGGCGTTATGATTGCGAGGTTTTCAGCCGAAGAAAAAAAGTCCCACGCTTTATATTTATCAACCGGTAAAAATTGTTCGTCTTTGAGATAATATGTTTTCATAAATCAGGCTCTTTTATTTGTCTTTCTTTTTTGTACTACTTCCGGCAAACAGATTTTTAACCATGCCGAATAGCTTTCTGAATTTTCAATAATGTCCGTCTGCAGATTTTCCATGCTGATATACTTCCAGTCTTTTGCTTCGAGAGGGTTTATAACTGGTAATTCATCACATCTTCCAAAATACACATGGTCAAGCTCATGCTCTGTTAATCCATTTTCAAATTCTGTTTTATAAATAAAGCTGAACTGAAAATGAGTATCGCATTCTATTCCCATTTCTTCGAGAAGCCGTTTTTTTATAATTGTCTCTATAGGTTCGCCATGTAAAGGGTGGCTGCAACACGTATTGCTCCAAAGCCCTGCGGAATGGTATTTGTTGTCAGCTCTTTGCTGTAGCAATAATTCGTCGTTGGAATTAAAAATAAAAACAGAAAAAGCACGATGAAGCCTTCCTTCCCTATGAGCCGGAAGTTTTTCCATCAGCCCAATTTCATTATCATTTTCGTCAACTAATATTAGACGGTCATCCATTTTTGTCATTTTTCAAATACTCTAAATAGTTACAATTGCTTTTTAATATCAGCCGCTATATAATCCGAATTTTGTAAATAAGGCAGCAAAAATGCTTTTAGATTTTCGTCAGTTATTTTTTGAAAAGACGTTTCTAAAAAGATTTTATCACGGTCAATATCATTATTATATCCTAAAAAAGAGGGCATGTGCGTTTGCGCGTTAAATCTTAGAAATCGTAGTTCTACATTTTTATCATCAGCCTTAATTGCGCTTTCAAGGATACTTTTTCCTTTTCTGAAATACGACATTTTGGAAAATGGATTAAACACATGTTTGGCCATCATCATAATGGCGCTGGCCCTGTAACCGGCATAGAGCGGGTTATTGCTTTGATTATAAGGAGAAAGAATTTCAATGAGTTTGGTGCAAGCGAATTCATCAGTTACTGACTTTTCATAAAGCGTTCTTATCTCGCCAAGAGTGGGGGTAGCGGCGAAAGAAGTAATTGCTAAAAACAGTAAGCCAACAAAAAACACTTTTTTCATAATAGGTCCATTTTATTTAACACCAGGCTATTTAACATCAATCCTATTTTTTTCCCGTTATTAATTCTTACCCTTTCATTTAAAATCTGTTGCGCCGGCAATTTCCTGATTTTTTTAAAAAGAGATTGATAGTAAATATATGCAAGATATACGCCACCTTTTGAGCTTGCAGGCAACATTTTAATTCCCGCCAAACCCGTGTTAAAATCCTCTTCAATTTCCTGTTCTATTTGATTTTTAACATCACTGCTAAAGTCAGTCATATTTACATTAGGAAAGTAGGTCCTTCCTAAAAGCACATAATCATCCTTCATGTCCCGCAAAAAATTTACTTTTTGAAAAGCCGCGCCCAGCTTCATTGCATACGGGCGCAGCTCTTCATATAATTCAGGTTTTTCATTTGTAAATACCTTCAGGCACATTAAACCCACCACTTCTGCTGAACCCAGGATATATTGCTGGTATTTTTCCTCGTTATAATTTACCTTTTGTAAATCCATTTCCATGCTTTTTAAAAAAGTTTCGATTAAGGAAATCTCAATATTATATTCGTGAACTGCTTGCTGAAAAGAATTTAAAATAGGATTGCACGAAATCTTATTTTCAATAGCTTCATAAGTATCGCGTGAAAATTGCGCCAGCAGATTTTTTTGATCGTATCCTTCAAAACTGTCCACAATTTCATCCGCTACTCTTACAAAACCATAAATAGAATATATGGCATCCCGCAGGCTTTTATTTAAAAACAAAATCCCCAGAGAAAAGCTGGTACTGTACGTTTTCGTGGTCTGCTTGCTGATGCTTACCGACAGGTTATCAAATATTGATTTCATGCTTTTTATTTTTTAAATATTTTAATAATTCTTTTGAGGCAACTTTACCGGAAATAAGTGATGGCGGCACTCCAGGCCCCGGAACCGTAAGCTGGCCTGCGTAAAAAAGATTTTTTATCTTTTTATTCCTGATTTTCGGTTTTAAAAAAGCGGTCTGACGCAGCGTATTGGCAAGGCCATAAGCATTTCCTTTATACGCGTGGTAATCTTCTATAAAGTCGTTGATGCAATAGCTTTTTTTATAATCAATAAATGATTCAATTTTTTCGCCGATATGATTTTCCAACCGGTTCAGCATAATTTCAAAATACTTTGCACGAAGGTTTTCATTGTCCTCTAATCCCGGTGCAATAGGCATCAGCAGGAACAAATTTTCGTGCCCTTCGGGCGCAACTGTATCATCTGTCTGGGAGGGGCAACAAACATAAAACAGTGGACGGGACGGCCATTCGGGCGATCTATAAATTTCTACGGAATGTTGAAAAAGATCTTCTTCGAAAAATAAAGTGTGATGCGAAATTGATTTTATTTTTTTGGAAAGACCGATATAAAAAATAAGGGAAGAAGGCGCAAATGTTTTTTTCTCCCAATAATCCTCGTTATAATTTTTATAGCCGTCGGGCAACAAATCTTTCTCTACATGATGATAATCTGCCGAGGCTATTACCGCATCAAAATCCATTTTTACTCCATTTACTATCAGGCTCTTTGCGCAGTTTTCCTCAACAATTATTTTTTCAACAGGAGAATTAAAATGAAATGAAACGCCCTTCTCTTCACAAATTTCTTTGATGGATTCAATCACTTTTCCGAAACCTCCATTCATGGGATACCAGGTGCCCAGTTTTAAACCGGCATAATTCATCAAGCTATATAAAGCTGGTGTTTCCTGCGGCATAGCACCCAAAAATAAAACAGGAAATTCCATCAAGGCAATCAATTGCGGATTCGAAAAATATTTTCTTACATGCTTGCTGAAGGAAGAAAATATCTGCAGACGGAAAGCCTTTTTGATAATTTTAGGATCTGCAAATTCACTCATAGAATTGCCTGGCATATAAACCAGGTTTTCCATTCCTGTTTCGTATTTGTGTTTCGCTTCCTCCATAAATTTATCCAACTTCGCTGCGCTTCCACTTTCTATATTTTCAAATAAATTTTTAAGTGCTGAATAGTCTGCAGGAATGGGAATTCTTTTACCCTTTGCAAACACTACCTCAAAAGAAGGATCCAGTAATTTTAAATCATATACGTCGGAAACTTTATATCCAAAATCTTTGAAAAAACGCTCGAAGACATCAGGCATCCAATACCAGCTCGGGCCCATATCAAATACATATCCCTGCTTCGTTTTCAATTGTCTCGCGCGTCCACCTGCTGTTTCATTTTTTTCAAAAACATGCACTTCATTGCCACCCGCCGCCAGGTATGCCGCAGCACTTAACCCGGAAAAACCTGCTCCTATGATGGCAATTTTAGACATTTTTTTTGTTTATATAATTATTGTAATACTTAAACAATTTATACAGGCAATAGTTGTTCCAGATTTTCAACGGAATGAAGCCAACGGATATTTTTGTTTTTGGCAACATCTTTGGCAAAAGATGGATCGCCTGCTATATTTACTTTTTTATTCTTAAAATGCATGCTTAGCTTATTTATATAATGCTGGGTTTCTTCCTTCGCCTCATTGTGTGTAAGAAATAAAAGGAGGTTGTCCGGCGCACTTAGGTTTACCGTCTCTTTAATAGATTCAAGAGGAACGTTGGTTCCCAGGTAAATAGATTTACTGCCGGAATGCCGGATGAGAAAATGGCTAAACAAAAGCCCGATTTCATGAAATTCATTCTCAGGCAGAAAGAGAATCCATGACTCTAAAGTTTCTTTTGCAGCGGGAAGAGAATCAATAGCGGTAAATAGTTTTTGCCTGACAAGGTTACTTATAAAATGTTCGGCAGCAGGCTGTATCAGGTCTGTTGTCCACATGATTCCGACACGGTTTAGCATCGGATATATGATATCGATGTATGCGTTTTTCATACCGTATTTAAGCAAACAATGAGAAAGTATTTTATCAAAATCCACTTCGTCATAATTCATTCCTGCAGAGATTAATTGCAAAATAAAATACTCAGTCGTGTCTATTTTTAAATCTTTAACTGATAATTCCTCTATCAATTTAAACAATTTTTTATCAGGCATGGCGCTTAATTCCGAAACTTTATAATCCATCTTCATCAGGCTCACGATATTTAACAGGCGCCTCAATTGCTTATTATCATAATAACGCGTATTTCCTTCGGAGCGGTTGGGCGTCAGCGCATCATAACGCTGCTCCCAAATACGGATAGTATGAGACTTTATACCAGACAACCGCGACAATTGAGAAATGGAGAATAAATTCATATTGTTTAAATATACACAAATATATTTAAACAATATGAAATTATGAATAATTTATGAGAATATGAAAATGAGAATGCTTTTCTCATTAAATGACATTCTTACTTCCGTAAAATAGAAATCATTCTTATTAGTTTGTTTACTGTACAGAATAGGGGAGAAGAAGCGAATTTTTCTTCAAAAGGAATTATCAGTTCACCTCCAGCGCGTCTTTATCCGGCAATGGCGGAAAAGAATTGTGGGGTTCGGTTTGATACCAGAAAACTGTGGTAGCAATATCATCCTGCAATGGAAGATAACGACCGTCGCTTCGCCAGCCCAGGTCCTGGATGGTAACTTTCAAATTTTTCTCAAAACGTATTGGATCGTTGAGATGCCAGCGATATAATCCGAAGCGCTGCGATACATTATAATGCCCGTCCCCACGAATAACCTGGCAAAGCCCGGAATAAGGAGAAGTAAACTCTGTGTAATGGCTTTCCGCAACTCCGGCGGCATTTTTTGTTTGGGTATCAAAATCATAAGAGCCGCCGAAATAATCTTCGGTCCCCGTTCCATTAATGGTTGGAAATTTAGTGTCGCCATCTATATAAAACTTTATTTCACCTTCGCCCCACCAACCATTATTGTGAACGCCAATCGCCATGTAGGTTCCGACGTATTGACCTCGGCCTTTTATGTTATCAACTAAAGTAAAAACGCCTTTATATGGAACAGGATTTACGCGCCGAAATTGTGCATGAAAATAAGCCGCATCGTCGGGGATTTTTGTTTCGATGTAATCAACCGAATAATAAAGAACCATATCCTTATCGTCAGTATTTTCCATTGTGATTTTGCATTTCTTACGAAACGGCATCGGCCAGTAACAATTAAACGCGCTACCGGGATTTACACAAACTGCCAGCGACTGTAGAGGGGCGTACTGGTTCCAACCCATGCAAAAGAAATCACCCACGGGCACTTCAACAGAAGGCGATGTTTCGCTATCCCAATAAAAACGCAGTATAGAATTTCGCCAAACTCCGGTTGGCGTCATCCAGATGTGCTGGATAGAACCCGCCCCATCAATTTCAGCAACCGTAAAAGTTGTATGTGCTTTGATAACTACGCTGGGGCTCACTTTCCATCCCTGTCCCAATTCTCTTGAGACATCTTTCCCGGTGCCTTCGGTGGCCATTCCGCCTTGTCCTTTAGCGCCGGTAAAATTCTCAGGGCTTATGGATCGCGACTTCGCGTCTGAGAGCCGGTAGATATTTTGCAGATTGGATTCAACGCCATTAAAATTTTCTTTTTGGGCAATGGACGTAAAAGAAAGTAAAAGGCTGATAATAAGAAATCCGGGAATTTTATTTCTCATAATGCTTGTTTTTATAGACTCGTGAAATTAATTTAAAATTTGTATTTCAATCTTACTCTTTTTGTTGATTGGCAAAAAAAATGACAACAGTAAACCCACAAATAATAGGTATTTT
Organism: Ginsengibacter sp.; assembly: GCA_039937075.1. GTDB lineage: Bacteria > Bacteroidota > Bacteroidia > Chitinophagales > Chitinophagaceae > Ginsengibacter. The sequence continues at coordinate 7,112 of JBDTHD010000241.1, forward strand.
CATTTCAAAAAAAATAAAGATGAGTTTACATACCAGGTCGTTTTTTGTATTGCTTATATCATTTTACTTATCGACTAACGTGAATGCACAAACGCAAAATAATTTTTACAATGTAAAAAGCTTTGGTGCGAAAGGCGACGGTATTAATATGGATGGAAATGCCATCAACAAAGCGATTGATGACGCAGCACAGGCGGGCGGTGGAACTGTTTATTTTCCTGCCGGAAATTATCTTAGCGGCTCTATCCACCTAAGAAGTAATATTTGCCTGTACATCAGCCAGGGAGCCACTTTGATAGCTTCGACGGACTCTACGCAATTTGATAAACCGGAAAAAAGCATTAACGATATTTACCAGGATTATGGCCACAGTCATTTTCACAATAGTTTTATATGGGGAGAAAACCTGCACGATATTTCCATAATAGGGCAAGGGAAAATATGGGGAAAAGGACTCGCCAGAAATGGAAAAAACGGAGATGAAAATCCTAATAAGTCCATCTGTCTTTTGATGGGCCGCAATGTAATTATCAGGGACATTTCTATTTTGCACGGCGGATGGTTTGCCATATTGGCCACAGGCGTTGACAATCTTACCCTTGACAATTTAAAATTAGATACCAATCGCGATGGTTTTGATATTGATTGCTGCAAAAATGTAAAGGTTTCCAATTGCTTCGTCAACTCTCCATTTGATGACGGCATTTGTTTAAAAAGTTCTTTTGCGCTTGGATATGCCCGATCAACAGAAAATGTAACGATCACTAATTGCCAGGTGAGCGGCTATGTGGAAGGAACACTTTTGGATGGCACTTTTATAAGAAATGATCCGAAAAATCCTTCACCTACAGGCAGGATAAAATTTGGTACCGAGTCTAACGGCGGGTTTAAAAATATCACCATCAGTAATTGTGTGTTTGATGATTGCCGGGGTTTAGCGCTGGAAACTGTTGACGGCGCTCAACTCGAGAACATAACCATCTCTAATATTACAATGAGGGATATTGGAAATGCCCCGATTTTTATCCGTCTTGGCGCCAGAATGCGTGGCCCCGATTCAATCGCTATTGGCGAATGCAGAAGAATTATTATTAATAATATTGTTGCCTATAATGTAGATGGAAAACAAGGTACAATTATCAGTGGTTTGCCCAATCATGATATTGAAGACTTGCAACTGAGCAACATCAGAATTTATTATAAAGGAGGATTTTCAAAAAATGCTATAAGCCAAACTGTGCCTGAGTTTGAGAAAGACTATCCGGAACCTGACCGTTGGAAAACAATGCCTTCGTACGGATTTTATTTGAGGCATGTAAAAGATTTAAAAATGCATGATGTGCAGGTAAGTTATTTAAAAGATGATGACCGTCCGCCCTTCATTTTAGATGATGTAAAAGGGGCAATTTTGTATGACATCCAGGCTCAAAAAACTTCAGACGCAGCAACTTTTATTTTAAAAAATGTGGAAGGGATCCATATCTCCCAGGCTAATGAAATAAAAGACTCATTCATAGAAAAAGCAGGGGAAAAAGATTTGTAAAAAACATGGAAATACAAATCTCCGTTATTTGTTTGTTTACTGTCTTAGTGTAAATTGTGCATCAATATATGGCACAGAATATTCCGGAAATCAGAACCGTAAATGTGATGCGATACATAACGCCTTTGCGCGAAGGCGGCTCGCTGCCTGCCATTGCTGAAGCGGATGATGGATTTATGTACGTCGTTAAATTCCGTGGCGCCGGACAAGGCAGGAAGGCTTTGGTCGCAGAACTAATCGGAGCCGAAATGGCGCGGGCGCTTGGTTTGAAGGTTCCTGAAATTGTATTTGCCCAACTAGACGCGGCTTTTGGCCGGACAGAGGCGGACGAAGAAATACAGGATTTGCTGAAAGCCAGCGTGGGACTTAATTTAGGCTTTCATTATCTTTCCCGTTCTATTACTTTCGATCCTGCAGTTTTAATCGTTGATGCTAAACTGGCTTCGCAAATTGTGTGGCTTGATTGCCTTCTGACCAACGTAGACCGTACCGCTCGAAATACGAATATGCTTACGTGGTATAAAGAATTGTGGCTGATCGATTTTGGGGCTGCATTGTATTTTCATCATTCGTGGAACAACTGGAAAGAGCAGGCAGAAAAACCTTTTGTTTTGGTGAAAGATCATGTGTTGTTACCGCAGGCTTCAGAACTGGATTTGGTAAATACTGAATTTGAAAAAATACTTACTAAAGAGTTGATCGAAAATATTATTGCCGCTATTCCGGAAGAATGGCTAAAAGATGAATCTGCTTTTCAATCGGTGGAAGAACACCGGCAGGCTTATGTAGATTTTTTACAGATAAGGATTGCGCATTCCCAAAATTTTGTAAACGAAGCAAAGCATGCAAGAGAATCAATTATTTGAGTACGCTGTTATCAGGATTGTGCCCCGCGTGGAACGTGAGGAATTCCTGAACGTAGGCGTGATCCTGTATTGCCCCAAACAAAAATTTTTGAAAGCGAAGTATCTTTTAAATAAAGAAAGGATTGCGCATTTTTGTAAGGAGATTGATATCGATGAACTGGAAGATCATTTGAAAACATTTGACCTTATTAGCCGCGGCAGCAAAGACGCCGGGCCCATAGCAAAACTCTCAATAGCAGAAAGATTTCGTTGGCTGACAGCCACCCGGAGCACAATTGTACAAACTTCAAAAGTTCATCCGGGCTTTTGCACAGATGCAGAAGAAACATTGGCAAAGTTGTTTAAACAGTTGGTTTTGTAATCTCAAAAAATCAACATTGGGTGCGAATTCAGATGAAATTTTTTAAAAAAAATCATGAATTATTTTAGTCCGAAAAATACGGCAGAACGCTATGCAAAAGGAAGGCCGTTTTTTCATAGAAATACCATAAAACACATCAGGGATTTTATAAAGATTGACTACAAATTGGAGAACGCCTTAGACGCAGCCTGCGGAACAGGAATGTCGGCCAGCGCGCTTTTAGATATTGCTGAAAATGTTTTTGGAATAGATACTTCTGATGAAATGCTGAAATTGGCTTTGAATCCAAAAGACATAAAATATTCAAAGGCCTCTGCTGAAGATTTACCTTTTGAAAATAATTATTTTGATTTAATTACGGTGTCATCTGGAGTTCATTGGTTTGATATTGATAAATTTTTATCGGAAGCTAAACGCGTTTTAAAGACCAACGGAAGGCTTGTACTTTACGAAAATCATTTTATTTCTGAGATGCATGGAGTTGAATCTTTTGGCAATTGGTTTCCAAATGTTTATTTGAAAAAATTTCCTTCGCCCAAACGAAATAACAGCTATCTATGGAACAATGATAATCTGAAATCCAAAGGTTTTGTATTTATTGGAGAAGAAAAATTTAAAAATTCAGTTGAGTTTACCAAAGAGCAATTGATTTTGTATTTTACAACACAGAGCAACATAACAGCCGCAGTTGAAAATAAATTATCAAACTATGAAGAAATTGAAAGTTGGTTAGACAAGGAGTTGACGCCGTTCTTCAGCGTACAAAGACGAACAATTAATTTTGGTAACTGGATAAAATATTTGCAAAAAATAAATTGAAAAACCACTTTATAGGAATATAAAGTGGTACAGTATGAGAGCTGATTTGCTTGCTGACTATTGAAAGAATACCTAACAAAAATTGCATACGAGAATCGCTGCCTTTTTTTAAAC
>JBDTHD010000242.1:0-2204 GCA_039937075.1 Ginsengibacter sp.
TATGATTTTCTTTTGAAAAATAAGTTTGCAACTTCAAAATATTTTCAGGAAAGTCATTGACTGATTCATACCGGCCATTTCGAAGTTCCATAGCCGTCATTTGATCCGTGCCGGGAGCACGACCCAATCCTAAATCTATTCTTCCGGGGTAAATAGATTCCAATGTCCCGAACTGCTCTGCAACGGCTAGGGGAGAATGATTCGGAAGCATAATTCCACCCGATCCGACGCGCATTGTCGAAGTGCCACCTGCAATATATCCTATCAATACTGACGTGGCAGAACTGGCAACGCTTATCATATTATGGTGTTCAGAAAGCCAATATCTATTATAGCCCAATTTCTCTGTATCTCTTGCCAATTTCAGGCTTTTAGCAAAAGTTTCTTTAAGCGTAGAACCTTCAGAAACGGTGGCGAGATCCAAAACGGAATAAGGAATATGAGCTGATTTTATATTCATGTTTTATCTTTTGAAAAAGCAAATTTACATTTGTTTGTGTTCAATATTACTGATATTATCTACATTCGTATAGCTTTTATCTATAAAATAATGTTATGAATATTCAACAATTGGAATATATTATTGCTGTGGATGCGCATCGGCATTTTGTAAAAGCCGCAGAAAAATGTTATGTAACCCAGGCTACGCTCAGCATGATGATTAAAAAGCTCGAAGAGGAATTGCATATAAAAATTTTTGATCGTAGCAGGCAACCGGTGGTACCGACTGAAATTGGAAAAAAGATTATTTCCCAGGCTAAAATCATATTGCAGGAAAGTAAAAGGTTGGGAGAAATTGTAGAAGAAGAGCAGGGCGAGCTAAAAGGAGAATTGAAAATTGGTATTATTCCCACTTTGGCTCCTTATCTGCTTCCGTTATTTATGAATTCATTTTTGAAAAAGTATCCTTCGGTAAAAATGAAAATCAGCGAGCTTACTACTGATCAGATTATCCATAAGTTAGAACAGCACGATCTCGACGCAGGTTTGCTTTCCATTCCGTTAAACCAACCTTCACTGCGGGAGGAAACACTTTTTTATGAGCAATTTGTTGTGTACGCTTCTTCAGAGCAAAAAATACTGAAGAAAAAATATGTGCTGGCCAAAGATATTGATATTAACCGCCTTTGCCTGCTTGAAGAAGGGCATTGTCTCCGGCTCCAGGTTTTTAATTTATGCGAACTTCGAAATAAGGAGAAAGAATTTCGGCAACTAGATTTTGAAACCGGCAGTATTGAAACATTAAAAAGAATTGTTGAGGTAAATCATGGAATTACAATATTACCGAAATTGGCTTTAAAAGTAATGACCGCCGCCCAGAAACAAAACGTGAGGTTCTTCAAAGATCCGGTTCCGGTTCGCGAAGTAGGATTGGTTACTTATCGTTATTTCGTAAAAGAGAAATTAATACAAGGCCTGAGGGAAGAAATTTTAAATCACATTCCTTCAGACATGAAATCTCTTTCTAAAAAGGAAGTCATAAATATCTAAAGTAAAATTCTGTTCTATTTGTTTGTTTACTGTCATGCACTTCTCCAATCATGTAAAAAAATCCCCATTTATACTTTATAAGGCTTCATGCTTATTACGTATTTTTATTGGCACATTTTTTTAAGTAAAAGGTAAAAAATTTCAATCATGAAAAAAATTATAGTAATCGTTGGAGGTTTTTTTATACTTTCAGGTTGTGTCGCTAAAAGATATTTAACTCAATCCCAGCATGAAACTTCCATGCTAAGGGACGACAGTACACAACTTGCAAACAGCAACTCATCTTTGCACGATAATGTGGCCACCTTAAACGAAAAGATTGCCGGGCTACAAAAAAACATTGATGATATGAATGCAAAAATTTCTGCATTAAGTAATCAAAACAGCCAACTCGGACAACAAACCACTGCACAACAAAATAAATTAAACGAAAGTCAGCAAGATTTACAACAACAGAAGCAAAGGTTGCAGCAATTGCAAACTCTGTTGAATCAACAGAAGGCGGCTTCTGAAGAATTAAAAAATAAAATGGCTGATGCCTTAAAAGGTTTTAATTCCAATGAACTTTCTGTTTATAATAAAGACGGAAAAGTGTATGTTAGTCTTTCAGAACAATTATTGTTTCCTTCAGGCAGCGCGGTTGTAAATCCAAAAGGCGTGGACGCGTTGTCTAAACTCGCGGCTGTTCTTAATCTCAACACAAATGTTGCCGT
>JBDTHD010000243.1:0-7583 GCA_039937075.1 Ginsengibacter sp.
GTGCTGGAGTTGAAAGACAGTTTGCTAACAGCAAATAATGTTCGTTTCTCTCAAAATGGACAGGATATTTATATTTCTACTCAACCTTCTTTAACAGGTAGTGGAAATGATGTGATGGTCGCTGTTCAGGATTTGAATGTAGGAGATTTTGTCCCATTCTTTTTGACGTCACCAAGGCTTAGCGGGCTGTTAAACGGGAATATCCGCATCATCGATCCGTTCGGAAAATTAGCGGCTCAATTCGATACAAAGATAGACCAGTTCCGGTTCGAGGGGGATTCCGTTGGCGTTATTCTGGCCAGTGGCGACTATGAGTCCAAGCCGGGAGACTTAAAAATAAATATGATTTCCAATAACAATCTTTATAATTTCAGTGGCAATTTTGGTTATCGTTTTAATGATACTACCGCCAACCAATTGAGTGGTTCTGTGGTGTTGAACAATTCAGGAATCCATATTCTGGAAAATTATTTAAACTCAGTTTTCAGCAGCCTTGACGGAAGGGCTACGGGAAAACTGACTATTTCCGGCAGAACTTCCGCTCCGAAATTAACCGGTAAAGTAAGCCTCGACAGTACTTCCATGACCATCGATTATACACAGTGCCATTACCATCTTGCAGACAGTTCGATCATTACTTTTAATCCGGACGAAATTGATTTTGGTTCTATAAAAATTATAGATACGCTCAATCACACTGCCACGCTTTCGGGCAAGATTTATCATACATTTTTTGATAATTTTTTCTTTAACGAATTACATCTTAAAACAGATCCCGTAGGAAATAAGCCAGCAAAATTTGTTTTATTAAATACTACTTCCAGCGACAATAATGAATTTTACGGGTATGTAGTAGGCAGCGCTGAGTTATCGTTGAATGGTTTCTTAACGGACATGCAAATGAATATTTCCGGCGAGCCTACTGACAGCAGCCAGATTTATTTGCCAACAGGCGAGACGGCCGAATCGGGTTCGATGGATTATCTCGAATTTACAAAATTCGGCCGTGAGATGAAAGCGGATTCAGTCTCAAGGAAAAATACAAGTATAAAAGTGAACATGCAGCTTACAGCAAATCCGCTTGCAAAAATTGACGTAATCCTTGATGAGACCACGGGGGATGTGATAAAAGCCCAGGGTAGCGGAAGGTTAGATATTACGGCGGGAACGACAGAGCCGCTTTCGATAAGAGGAAGATACAACGTGGAGCAAGGACAATATACTTTTAATTTCCACACGTTTTTAAAAACACCTTTTATATTACAGCAGGGATATATAGAGTGGCAGGGCGATCCTTATCTTGCTAACCTGAATATTGACGCAATTTACCAGGCGCAAAATGTAAATCTCAATAACATTCCAACAACCACGGGATTCCAAAATGTAAATGGGAACGTTGATATTATTTTTAAATTGAGAGGAACATTGAAAGATCCAACGCCTGAATTTGAATTCCAGTTTCCATTTGATAATCCTTTAAAATCTGATCCCATAGCCACGGAATATTTAAAGAGCAGGTTCCAGGAAGATAAAACCGCGTTGATGAACCAGGTGGCTTCGTTATTATTGTTTAACCAATTTATGAACAACGACCAGGGCTTGCTCACAGGAAATAATACCGGTAATTTTGTAACAAGAAGTGTGGGCCAATTGCTTTCTTCCACTTTATCCAGTTCGCTTAATTCGTGGTTAAAAAAAGTGCTGAATACTAATGATGTAAACCTGATCACCAATATCAATACCGGCGATTTGAATTTCCAAAAAGGGGCTACACAAAAGGATCTTCAGAATGTTGGCAACTTTGGTGTGAAGACTGCATTTTTAAATAATAAATTATTGGTAACCGTTGCGGGGAATGTGGATTATCGTGTAGGCCAGAACGTTACAGTATCTAATTCTAATTTTTTATTTACTCCCGATGTGTCGTTCCAATATTTAATTACCCCCGATGGACGCTTGCGCGTAATTGGTTTTAACAGAAGCGACGCTGACATTGGAGATCTGGCAGGCGTTGCAAGAAGAAACAGAACGGGAATTCAACTTTCATACAGAAAAGATTTTGACACATTTGCTGAGTTCTTTACCAATGAAAACAAGCGCAGGAGGGTGAAGAAATAGATTGTGAATGGTGAATATGTGAATACGTGAATAGGTGAATGGTGAATGGTGAATGGGTGAATGGTGAATTGTGAATAGGTGAATGTAAAGAGTTGGGAGTAAAAAGTTATTGGTTATTAGGAGTAAACCAACAAATATCAATGATTTCTATTCCGGTATCACGGTGATGATTATGCGATATTAAAATGTTTTCTTAATTTACTCTTCATTCATTTTTTCGTTATCCTTCTCTGTATTTATTTTAAATCCGGGCGCTTTATAATCTTTAGAACGATAATCCGCGGGAATGCTCGTTTCATTTCCATCGCGCCCTGCAAAATAATGGGGCGACATTATCTCGATTCCTCTTTCATTACACACATCCTGTATATTTTGGTAAAGAAAAGAATAAATGGTGACCTGCTTATTCGATTCCCTGATATAGGCATTGATTTGGTAGGACACATAAAAATCCTGTAAACCTGTTTGTAATACGAAAGGTTTGGGGTCATGCAAAACATATTCTGTGCGCAGTGCCGCTTCTATTAGTGCCGCATACATATCTTTCCATGGAACGTCATAACCGATAGTAAGTGTGGTATTAATAATAAGCCCAAGCCCCGGCGCATCGCTGCTGTAGTTGGTGGTGTGACTGTTCATCACGGAAGAGTTCGGGATAGAAATGATTTCATTTTTTATAGTTCTGATCCGCGTCACTAACAAAGATTTTTCGATAACATCGCCTGTCTGCTCGCCTATTTTAACGCGGTCGCCTATTTTAAACAATCGCATGTAAGTAAGAATCAGTCCCGAAATAATATTGGATAAAGAACCTGCGGAACCGAATGTAAAAAGGAAACCTAAAAATACAGACACGCCCCGAAACACAGGCGATTTACTGCCCGGCAAATACGGAAAGATAACTATGATCATAAAAGCAAAAACCAAAACCCGCATTATCTGGTAGGTAGGGTTGGCCCAATCCGGAAAGAAGCCCGGTATTTTTAGCGCTTCCACTTTAATCTCATCTCTTAAAAATTTAAGTCCTCTTACAACATATCGAAACACTATCAGGATTATAATAATAGTAATCAGGTTGGGTAAAAAGTTCCAAAATGAAGTTGCGATCCCTTTTATAGGATCTAAAATATATCCAAAAAGTGTTGCGGCAAAGTTTTCCGTCCAGGGAAAAATACCAAATATAGCAGGCAGGGCCAGGTAAATAACGATAAAGATCAATAGCCATTTTATAACATTATTTACATTCAGAAAGAATTTTACTTCCATCGAAGGATCCAATAAAGTATAATTTTTGATGGTAATGCCTTTGAGCAACCGGCCTCTTTGGCGATATATTTTTATTCTTGTCCATCTGAAAAGTTTGGAAATATATTTTATGATGAAAACAAAAAGAACAATCAGAAACAGCGCCAGCAAAATTTCTTTTAAAAGTGTGCTAAATGAAATTTCAGAATGATAATTTGATATCTCTTTATTGATTATTCTTTGGTAACGCTTTGCCAATGAGTCGCGCGTAGTATTTTCCCAGATGGCGTCACTGTCGGAAATACTTAGAATGGTTCTGTCCCTTGATACAAGGTCAACATAATTTTCATTAGGCGATAACTGGATGGAATCTTTTGCGAACTTGGAATTTTTGGCCAGGTTTTTTATTCTCCCGCTTATGGCGTCAGCTCTTTCCTGTGCGGTAAAGCTGCCGGTACGATTGAAAATAACGAATAACGTATCATCAAAAAAACCTATTATCGGGTAGCCTTTTGCCGTAAGCCTCAGCGAATCTATCTGCCTCCTTTTTTCGGCGGCACTTAAAGTTTCTTTGTCTTTTAAGGCTTCTAATTCCTTCTGTAATTCTTCCTTTTTTACATTATCCTTGTTCTGTAATGCGCCAATTTGCTTTTCGAGATTTGCTTTGATAATTGAATCTGCTTTTCTTCCGGTTTCAATCTCAGTGAGCTTTTGATTGAAGTTTTTTAAAATGGCGGTATTTAAAGAATCATTTTTTCTTGCCAGGCTGTCTTTAGTGACGTCATCCGGAATGGAGTCTTTTTGTTGTGCAAATAAAGGCTGGCTTCCCAGTAAATAGAACGCAGTTAATAAAATAAGTGCAGCAATTTTTTTCATCTATGCAGATAGAATTATTGAAGTTGAATTCGCAATAAAGATATACTTTTCAAAGGTCGCCATTCACAATCCTTCCCCGACTAAAAACTTTCTCATCATATTTAAAGCCATCATCGCGGTTACTTCTATATTTTTCTTTCTTTCAAAACGTTGCTTCAGTTTCTGAGCAAACTGTTTTTCATTATTGCCTACAATTATCCAAACGGTGCCGACCGGTTTTTCTTCAGTACCTCCGCCCGGCCCCATAATTCCCGAAACAGCAATGCCATAATCAGTTTGCATCTTACCTAATAATCCTGATAACATTTCCCTTACCGTTTCTTCGCTTACAGCGCCATATTTTTCCAGCGTCTCTTTTTTTACATTTAACAGCGCTTCTTTTATTTCATAAGAATAGCTAACAATGCTTCCTTCAAAATATTCTGAAGAACCGGGAACAGAAGTAATAAGGCTTGCGATCGCCCCGCCCGTGCAGCTTTCAGCGGTTGAAATGGTTTTTTTATTTTTCAATAATATATTTCCCAAAACTTCCTGCATCGTTTTATCTTCATCGACTACGGTATAATCTTTTACTAATTTTTTTAATGCAGTAAACTGACTTTTAATCTCATTTTCTGTTTTGGTTTTATCAAAACCAGAAGTAGTTAAGCGCAATCTTACCATACCATAATTGGGCAAGTAAGCCAGCTTGATTTCTTTGGGTAAATTATCTTCAAAATCTTTTATGATTTCTGCGAGCGCAGATTCTCCGATGCCCGCGGTGAGAATGGTTTTGTGAATAATGGCCGGAAGCTCAAATTTCTTTGCCAGTAAAGGAATTGCTTCTTCCATTATTCCCTGCATTTCGTAAGGAACGCCCGGCATGCTTATGAAAATGACGCCATCTTTTTGAAACATCATTCCCGGTGCGGAACCTCTTTTATTTAATATCACTTCGCACACATCTGGGACTTCGGCTTGCTTTAGATTTATGTCGCTTACCGGTTTGTGATAAATTTTTTCAAACAAATATTTTACGTTTTCCAAAGCACCTTTGTCCACAATCATTTTCCCTGAAAAATATTCACACAAAACATTTTTGGTAATGTCGTCGTTGGTAGGGCCAAGGCCGCCGGTAATTAAAACAATCTCCGCATTTTTAGTTTCAAAATCCAAAGAATTCCTTATTTCATCAGCATCGTCACCAATAGAAATCCGGTTTTTAATAGCGATGCCAATCTTATTAAGTTGCTGCGCTATCCAGGCGCTGTTGGTGTCTATTACCTGCCCAATCAAAAGTTCATCGCCAATGGTTATGATAGATGCGTAAATGTTTTTCATGAAGCAAAATTAAAACAGAATGTATTTACTTAAATTATATTGGCAAATTGAAAACATATTCTTTTGATAAACAGAACAAATAAAACAGTAAACCAACAAATAAACAAGATTTTTATTTTGCCAAACAAGAAATTAAAATAAAAAAAACAGGTAACACCTTTTAAAAGATGTCACCTGTTTTAGTTGTAATGAAACGATTAATTTTATTTTGTAAGCGTTCCGTTAACGATGTATTTTATCTGCACTGCTTTTGCAGTATCAGTTACGTGCGGCAATCCTGTCATTAAAATGGTATATACCTTATCTTTTTCTAAAGTAATTGTCTTGTTGGCAGAAATGGTTGAATCATTACTAAGATTCACCGTAATATTTCCGGGAGCGAAAGGTGTAAACGCAGACACATTACCAAACGAAGTTGGTTTGGTTACGTTATTGGTTTCGTTGGCTGAAATAGTTACTGTTTGCACAGACGAATCAGGAATGGCATTTACGTAACGCACAAAAGCATTTCCTGTTGAGGTTGGCAAAGAATCCAGGTTGTCAGCTACCATGATATTCTTATAAGTGCCATTGGCACCTACCGCAAAAGCGGAATAATATTTATTCGTTTCAAATGTATAATTGGTAGTAGCTAACAGCGAATCCGAATTAGCCAAATACAATTGTAACGTGCGCTGGCCGCTGTATACGGGCAAATAACTGCCTGTATAATTATTAAACGAAAGCGGCACGTTGGTAATGCTGTTGCCGTTCAAAACAAACGCAAGTGGCGGAATGCTATCAGGGATAAGATTGAACGCCATCAAACCGGAAGTGGGCGTATTATTGGTAACATTACTTTTTTTACAAGCCGAAAATATCACCACCGAAAATAAAGTGAGGTACAAAAATTTGTTTTGAAGAACAGAAAAAAGTTTCTTTTTCATATAAGTGTTTTTACTGGTAAATGATTAAAATAATTTCATCTCCCTACCCGGGAAAACTATGCCATTAACCGTTTGTAAATCAAGATAAAAATCTATTAAATATTATTTAACGAATAGCTGGTTTTACCTTAACTTTTTATTCGAAAATTCGGGTTTTAATCTATCTTTTTGGGAAGTTTTTGAAAGCTTGTCGGGAGTAACTGCAAAGGTGACACCTTTATAAAAAACGATGTCACGTTTTATAAAAAATAATCTTTATTACATAGGTACTGCGCGCAAGTGGAAACCTTTTTTTACGTCTTTTTGATACGCTGCGTATACTTCTTCATAAGTATGTGGAAGTCCAAGATCGGCCAGCAGCCCTTGTATATAAGGCTCGGGATTAAAGCCGCTGCCGTGGCCATAGATAAGCATCCACCAGCAACTGTTGAACAAACGGTGCATAGCTTCCATCAGATGCTCGCCCTCGAGGGACACCATTTGTTTGCACACCCCCAAAATCAAAAATGATATTTTTTATTTCCATAAGTTGTTAAGCAGAGATTTCTAAATAATTACCTTCGGGGTCTGTTACAACATTTTCATAATATCCATCGCCTGTTGTTCTCGGTTCGCTATATATAGTGTACCCGTCTTTTCTTAGCCATTCAGTAATTGTATGTACCTTTTTTTTTCCACCTGCTGAAATTGTAAAATGGGCGATTCCTTTTGTAAATCCTCTTTGTCCCACAACAAGTGTTATATTCGGTTTGTGCATAAGTTCTAAACGGGTTTTGTCTTCTCCGAAATAAATAAAATAAGCTGTATATTGATTCTTTTCATTAGTGTATTTGTCTCCTGCATTTGTATCAAAATACTCTAAATAAAAAGATTTCATTAATTCTAAGTCATCTACCCAGATTGCAAGATGTTCGATTTTCATTTGTTATTATGTTGTGGTCACTATAAAGTATAATTCATTTCTTTATACTCACTTAACTTTTTCTCAATGACTTGCTTCAAAGTCTCATGGTCGGTCAATAGGCTTATTGTTTGAATGTTTATTGGTGACCCACTTTTCTTGTAGTTTATAGTCATCATTTTCCGCTTGAAGAAGCT
>JBDTHD010000244.1:0-6006 GCA_039937075.1 Ginsengibacter sp.
TTTATGTTTCTCAAAATCCGGCATGGATGCTTCGCACACATACCAGCAGCGTGCAGGTACGCGAAATGGAAAAGGGAGTGTTGCCGATAAGAATTATTTGCCCGGGACGTGTTTACAGAAACGAAACCATCAGCGCAAGAGCGCATTGTTTTTTTCACCAGGTAGAAGGGTTATACATTGCTGAAAACGTATCGTTTGCCGATTTAAAACAAACTCTTTATTTCTTTGTCCAGGAAATGTTTGGCAAAGAAATTAAAGTCCGTTTCCGGCCTTCTTATTTTCCTTTCACTGAGCCAAGCGCTGAAATGGATATTTCCTGTTTGATTTGTGATGGCGTAGGTTGCAACGTTTGTAAATATACCGGCTGGGTAGAAATTTTAGGTTGTGGAATGGTGCATCCCAACGTGCTGGAAAATTGCGGAATTGATTCTAATAAATATTCGGGATTTGCTTTCGGAATGGGAATTGAAAGAATTACCATGCTGAAATACCAGATAAAAGATTTAAGAATTTTCAGCGAAAATGATTTGAGGTTTTTGAAACAATTTGAAAGTGCAGTTTAGGAGATTTTTGAATTGCGTAAAATTTCAACCTGAAGTAAATTTCTTTTATCTTTAGGACTAATTAATTAAGATATGCCTGAAGTAAAAAACAAAGCGAAAAAAAATTCTATTACCAGAATAAGAAGGACTAAGAGTTCAAAACCGAAAGGAGAGTGGATACCTTAAAGTATTGCGGAAAAATCAAATTAAAAGAAGACGTTTTAGATATTCAAAATAAATTACGGAATGAGTGGCAATAGATTGACATTTATAACAAACAATCATGATAATAACCATCGCCGTTTGCGGAGCAGGAACAATGGGAAGCGGGATTGCACAGGTTGCTGCACAAAGCGGTTTTCATACCATTCTTTTTGATGTAAATAAAGAAGCGCTTGAAAATGCAAAAATTTTTATCCAAAAAAATCTGCAATATTTAGTTGATAAAAATAAAATTTCGGCAAAAGAAAAAGAAGAAATTTTCGGCAGAATAAATTTTACATCTGAGATAAAAGATTGCACCGCTTTTGTAATAATTGAAGCGATTGTTGAAAAAGAAGAAGCGAAAATTTCTTTGTTCAATGAGCTTGCAAAATACAACAATGAAGAAGTGATTTTTGCTACCAACACTTCTTCTCTTTCCATTTCGTCGCTCCAGGAAAAAATAATTTTTCCTCAAAAAGTTGTGGGAATGCATTTTTTTAATCCCGCTTATATCATGAAATTGGTAGAGGTTGTAAAAGGCAACCAAACCAACGATGAAGTCACAAAAACAGTTTTTGATATTTGTACCCAAATGGGAAAAAGCCCGGTAATGTGTGAAGATTCTCCCGGTTTTATTGTAAACCGTGTTGCGCGTCATTATTACCTGGAATCTTTAAAAATTGTGGAAAAAGGAGTTGCATCTTTTGAAGAAGTGGATGAAATTTTAGAAGCTACCGGTTTTAAAATGGGACCTTTTAAATTGATGGATTTAATCGGCATGGATATTAACCTTTCTGTAACCGAAACGTTATATGAGTCATTCAACCACGCGTCGCGGTTTGCACCTTCTCCGATTCAAATCGAAAAAGTAAAACAAAATTTACTGGGTAAAAAAACTGGTGAAGGATTTTATAATTATGAATAAGAGTTACAATAAATAATTTACATTGCTTAAATCATAATCGAAAATTCCGAAATGGCCCAGGAAAATTTCTCTGAAAAAAATACGGCAGCAAAAAAGATTCTTGTCACTGGCGGAGCCGGGCTCGTCGGAAGTGAGTTGATAAAACAATTACTGAATGCAGGAGAAAAAGTAAAAGCAATTTATCGTTCCACACCCATTGCTATTTCACATCCTCTTTTAGAAATTTTTCAATGCGATATCCTGGATGTTGCAGTACTTGATGAAATAATGGAGGGAATTTCTCACGTTTATCACTCAGCGGCGTTGGTTTCGTATGACCCAAAAGACAAACAAAAACTTTTACAAATAAATATTGAAGGAACCGCCAATGTGGTAAATGCTTGTATTGAAGCCGGCGTTGAAAAATTAGTACATGTCAGTTCTGTCGCGGCATTGGGTAGATTTAGAGATGACGAAATGGTTACGGAGAAAATGAACTGGACCGAAGAAACGAGCAACAGCATTTATGGCAAATCAAAATATTATGGCGAAATGGAAGTCTGGCGTGGAGTCGGGGAAGGATTAAAAGCGGTAATCGTAAATCCGTCTTTGATATTAGGAGGCGATAACTGGGAAGATGGCTCTTCGGCTATATTTAAAAATGCTTACAATGAATTTCCTTGGTACACAAATGGCGTTTCCGGTTTTGTGGATGTAAGAGATGTTGCCCGTGCAATGAGGCTGTTAATGAATAGCGAAATTACCGGACAACGTTTTGTTTTAAGTGGTGAGAATTTATCTTACAAAGAAATTTTTTCTTCAATAGCAAAATGTTTTGGTAAAAAGCCTCCGTCAAAAAAGGTAACTCCTTTTTTAGGAGAAATGATTTGGAGAGTTGAAGAAATAAAATCAAGACTTACGGGTGAAAAACATTTATTGACAAAAGAAACAGCAAGAACCGCACAGGCAAAAGTATATTTCGATAACAGTAAAATTTTAAAGGCGCTGCCTCAGTTTCATTTTACAAAAATTAAAGACACCATCGAATTTACGTGCGCACTAATGAAAGATAAGTACCAACTATAATAAAAAAAATCAATGCCAATGAATACCAATTCCCAAATCCTTTTTGTGGCCATTTTTATTTTTATCATTTCCTTCTTTGTAATCCCGAATAAGCTTTTTGCACAAAGTGCCTATTATTTGGTAAAAGGAAAAGTAATCGATAAAAACACCCAGGCACCGCTTGCAGGCGCATCCGTGTTCGCACAAAATACAACCATTGGCGAGGCGACGGATAGCGCGGGTAATTTTAAGATCTGGCTTCCGCAAGGCGGATATTCTTTGGTTACTACATTTACCGGCTACGAAACACAAACCATACGCGTAAGCGGTTCTTCGGAAAATGATAGTTTGATTTTTGACTTAAATCCTGAAATAAAATCGCTGGAAGCAGTTACGATTTCTATCAGCACTGAAGTAAAAGACGGATGGGCAAAATATGGAAATTTCTTTACGGATAATTTTATCGGGCAAACAAAATTTTCGAAATTATGTTTTATAAAAAATCCTGAAGTGCTTCATTTTTATTTTAGTAAAAAAAGAAATTCTTTAAAAGTTTTGGCGAAAGAACCGTTAACTGTAAACAATTTTGCGTTGGGTTATATTCTCAAATTTGCAATTGATTCTTTCACTAACAATTACAATTCTGAAACTAATTTATTTGTTGGTTATCCACTTTTTACCGAAATGAAAGGCACACCGGAGCAAGAGGAAATGTGGGAAAAAAACAGAGCCATTGCATATAAAGGCTCTTTGCTGCAATTCATGCGAAGCCTTTATTCACAAGCGTTAGAAGAAGATGGATTTGAAGTTCAGTTTATTGTACATAATAACGGTGAGGATTACCCTCTTAAATTAGGAAATGTGTATGGTGCATTAAATTATAAAAAGGATGACAGCACAAGAACGGTTTCTTTTTATCCAAATCAAAGCGAAGTAGCACTGATTTATAAAAACGAAGATCCCGAAAAAACATATACGGATATGGATACCACCGCGAAGAAAACATTTCAATTATCTACTTTAATTTTCCCAAAAGGTGAGATATTTTTTATTGAACAAAATGGGTATTTTTATGACCAGGAAGATTTAATAACCAACGGATATCTTGGTTTTAAAAAAATTGGCGATATGCTTCCTTATGATTATAAACCAGAAGAAGAAGCGCAGTAAACGAACCTGCCTACCGGCAAAGGCACGCAAAGTTTATTGATTTTTATTCTCCTGGTTTTTTGAAGAAGTTTGAAATTCTTAGCAAGACTGTTTTTCAGTAAACAAATAAATTCTATTGATTCCTGTTTTCAAAAGCAAGAGAAATTATTTTTTGATAGAATTTTTTTCTGAGTCATTTTTATCATTCTGGCTGGAAAGCATTTTTATTTTCTCCCAGATTTCAGGAAGCCTTTTTATCAAAACCAATTCTTTTCTTTTGCTGTAAAATTCCTGTATAGGCGTTCCCCAATAGGTTTTGTTGGCTTCAATGCTCGAAGTAACTCCGCCTTGTCCCATTACGATTGCATTATCACCAATGGAAATAGTTTTGTTGACACCAACCTGTCCCCAAAGCGTAACTCCATCACCCAAAATGGTTCCGCCCGCAATTCCAACCTGCGCCGCTATCAAACAATTTTTTCCCATTACTACATCGTGGCCAACGTGAATCAGGTTGTCCATTTTTGTTCCGCGTCCGATAATAGTTGAATCACTTACGCCGCGGTCAATGGTGCAATTGGCGCCTATTTCAACATTATCCTCAATAATAACCTGGCCACAACTTTGCATTTTCTTATACCAGTTCTGTCGATTTTTTTTAGTGTTAAAATAAAAGGCATCGCTTCCTATTACTGTTCCGGAATGTATTTCAACATGATTGCCAATCACGCAATCATCATAAATTATCACGTTCGGATGAATGATACAATTATCTCTAATTGTTACATTATTTCCTAAAAAAACGTTCGGCATTATGATTGAATTTTTCCCGATTTTAGCCGTATCGCTTATCATTTTACCAGATGCAACGAAAGGTTTAAAATGATTGACAATTTTCAGATATGCTTCAAAGGGATCATCAACAACAAACAGAGTTTTTCCTTCAGGGATATTTGTTTCTGCGTTAATTATAATACATGTAGCTGCGCTGTTCAAGCATGTTTCAAAGTATTTCGGATGATCTACAAAAACGATATCTCCTTTTTTGACTTTGTGGATTTCATTAATGCCGGAAGCAGAAGAATCGGTATTACCCAAAATTTTTGCATTGATAAAATCAGCGATCCACGAAACAGAAACTGGTGAAGGAAATTGCATACAATTAAATTAAGCCACAAAGGTAAAGTTTGCTTTGGGATGGAGTCAACACTTTTTAAAAAGAGAGAAATGGCCTGAAACTTTTCATTTCTGTTTGTGAAAAATGACGATTTTTTAAAACAGAAAATTAATTCTGCTTCAATTTTTTTATGCTTATCCACACGTCTTTTTAAAATGTTGATAAAAAAATATCAAATATTTTTTCTTAAAGCAAAATTTATTTTTAATATTGTGTAAGGAAATTTATTTCCTGTACTTACTAACCCATCAATATAACAAAGCCCGTTCATTTTCTTGTCGGGCTTTATTATTTTTTGCACTCGTTCTTTTAAATTTTTTCAGTAAATTTTTAAAAAAAATCTGTTTGGATAAATACTTTATTATTCATAAACCATTTAATGTCCTTTCGCAATTTTCTTCAACTGATGAAAAAAAAACGTTGAAAGATTTTTTTGATGTTCCCTCAAACGTATACCCTGTGGGACGCCTGGACTATGACAGCGAAGGATTACTAATCCTGACAGATGATAAAACGTTGAATAATTTTTTATTAAATCCTGAAAATAAACATGAACGGGAATATTGGGTACAGGTAGAAAATGAAATTTCAGAGGAACAAATTAATTTGTTGCAACAAGGTGTGGAGATAAATAATAATGGCAAATTGTATCAAACAAAAAAGTGTATCGCAAAAAAATTTTTACATCCGCCGGAAGTAAACGTTAGAAATCCTCCAATCCGTTTTAGAAAATCGATTCCCGATTGCTGGATAAAAATAATTTTAACAGAGGGCAAAAACAGGCAGGTAAGAAAAATGACGGCTGCGGTTGGATGTCCGACCTTGCGACTGATTCGTTACAGGATTGAAGGAGTTACCCTGGAAAAATTACATTCCGGCGAAATGAAAGACATACCTAAAAAAGAATTGTATAACTTGCTGCAATTAAAAAAAAGATAAAAAAAGATGGTAAAATCAATGACAGG
>JBDTHD010000245.1:0-2398 GCA_039937075.1 Ginsengibacter sp.
ATTTGCGGTTCCTTCGTTAAATAAATTATATGAAGCAGGCTATAATATTGTGGGTGTGGTAACAGCGCCCGATAAGCCAGCAGGCCGCGGAATGAAACTTACTGAAAGTGCGGTAAAAATATTTGCCCGCGAAAAAAACTTAAAAATACTCCAACCAGAAAAATTAAAAGCTCCCGTTTTTATAGAGGAACTTACGTCTTTAAATGCAGACGTGCAGGTGGTCGTAGCCTTTCGTATGCTTCCGGAAATCGTGTGGAATATGCCCCCAATGGGAACTATTAATCTTCATGGCTCATTATTGCCGCAGTACCGCGGCGCGGCACCTATCAATTGGGCAATTATTAATGGTGAAAAAGAAACAGGTGCGACCACATTTAAATTAAAACATGAAATAGACACAGGTGATATTTTGTTGCAGGAGAAAATCGAAATAAAAGAGGATGACACTGCGGGTTCATTACATGATAAAATGAAAGAGATTGGTGCTGAATTGCTCTTAAAAACTATTGATGAATTAGCCGGTGGAAAACTCAAAGAAGTTGCTCAAAATTCACCATTTACCATTCACCATTCGCCGCTTCTTCACGCTCCAAAAATTTATACTGAAACCTGTGAAATAGGGTGGGATAGGAGTGTTGCAGAAATTTACAATTTCATTCGTGGACTTTCTCCGTATCCCACGGCTTTTACTTTTCTGAATGGGAAAAAAATAAAAATTTTCTCGTCAGAAAAAGAATTCGCTGACAACAACAATCAAGTTGGTGAATACTTTACGGATTATAAAACCTTTTTAAAATTTTCAGCGAAGGATGGATTTATTTCCTTAAAAGAAATACAACTGGAAGGGAAAAAAAAGATGAAAATCGAAGATTTTTTAAGAGGATGGAGAGAAGACAAATAGTAGAAAGATGGCTGTAGAAAAAGGGTTAGACTACAATACTTTTTTAGGGCAATCCCATTCGGCATATTTTCCGTTTCCGGTACCGACCAATCCGTTACCTAATCGAAAGGATAATGTAATTCCCGTAAAATAATACCAATCTTTAGAGCCTGGATTTCCTCTTTGCGTCCCAGCTACTGGATACACTAAAGAACCATTTTTTAACTCATCGCCACGGTAGGATAATTCTATAGCTTTAGCTCCACGATTGGCAAACAACAAATTTTTATCTACGAATGTGGTACTGACATCATCGAGATAATCAGTAAATAGTTTTCTCATTCCAACTTCTAACCCAACATTGAGATTATCACTTAAAGCAAATTTTACGCCTGCACCAAACGGAATTCCGATTTGAGTAAGACTGTACATTTTTCTTCCTGAAACAAAACCCTCGCCCTCTGTACTTAAGCTCCGCAAATAATACTTTGTGCCAGTACTGTCAAACGTATAAGGATCAAAATGATACAAAGCTAATCCCGCAAAAGCATAAGGAGTAAGCGAATGAGCACCTAATGGTGTAATAAAATATTGTAAATCAATCTCTCCCTCTGTAAGTTTTGACGAAAAGTTTAAATTCCTGGCGCTGTTTCTACCGTATTTATCATTTCCTGAAATTTTTCCAATCTTGAAACCCGATCTTAGAGCAAAATGTTTGGAAATATCGTAGGACAAACCTATACCTCCGGCAAAATGAGCCTGGTTGAAAGTAAATCTTTTCGCTTGGAGGTCTCCCTGGTAGTTAGACGTACCTGCAAATAAATCGACATGAAGTCCCTGGCTGCTGGCAGATAAAGTAGTCATCACCAAAGCAAAAAAAAGAAAAGGAATTTTCATATAAAGAATTTAGACTTCCAAACTTCTAATTAAAGTCAAAAATAATACCATTAAGTCGAAACAATTCCGTAAAGTATAAATTTTGAAATAAATTTTATTTACAAGAAATTTATTTTATGAGATTTAGAATTAAAAAACAGTAAACGAATAAATAATTATGAATTTTAATTTGGCTGAGGCAATTAATTGTTGATGATTATTTATTAATTAAATACTCGATTCTTCAAGATGCTTCTCCATTACCAAAGTATTCAAGGACCCTGCTGAACTAAATTCAGGAACCATTTTTCTCAGAATAAAAGGAATAATTTCATTGTCGTGGCAAAGCGCGGATTTTTCTAATTCTTTCATTAAAACATTAAATTCCGTATTTAAATTGGGGCATTTTTTAGCGCGTAAAATTCTGGGATGATAAGTTTCAGCGAATTCTTCTGAATCCTTAAACAATTCTTCATACATTTTTTCTCCTGGTCTCAACCCGGTTTGCACAATGGCAATATCTGTTGATTTTAATCCTGCCAATTGTATCATTCTTTTTGCAAGATCAAGAATCTTAACGGGTGCTCCCATATCGAAAAGTAAAATATCACCGGACTCCCCAATTTTTCCTGCTTCCAATAC
>JBDTHD010000246.1:0-3643 GCA_039937075.1 Ginsengibacter sp.
TTTTTTTCTCATTTTTTTATAGTTGCTTAACGCTGGTTCCCAGCTTTTTCGGATGTCCTTTTCTGAAACACCATTTTTAATTTGCTGCCATAAATCATCGTTCCCGGCCAACTTATCAAAAAAGGAATGTTGCATGTCGCCAGATTTTGGAACAATAAAAAACTTTTCTTTATCAGGAAACAACCGGTAGGCCTCCATTAGCCATTTTAACTGAATCCTGTTATCAACTTTTTTCAATACTTGTTGCGGTGTGCCTGATAAGTTCCACCCATAGCAAACTTCTCCATAATGTTTACTGCTCTTTGCTCCTTCTGTTGGGTTAGGAGTAAATGAATATAGATTTTTGGGCAGCGATGGCGCGCCGAAAACCTGGAAAGGCTTGTCGGTTCCCCGGCCTTCACTTAAAGTAGTTCCTTCAAAAAAACAAGTAGACGGATACAAATAAACCGATTGGATGTCAGGTAAATTAGGAGAGGGTTTTAGCGGTAAAATGTATTTACTGTTGTGGTCATAATTCAGGCATTTAATTACCAGCAAATGAAACGGGCTGTCAACTGTTTTTTTAGCATGTTCGTAATAAGCATATTTTTTATTGGCAGAATCACTTAGCCATTTTTCTCCCGCCATCATTTTTGCATATTCGCCCAAAGTAAGCCCGTAAACAATTGGAATAGGATTCATTCCCACAAAACTTTTATACTTTTCCTGTAAAACCGGTCCGTCCACATAAAACCCATTGGGATTTGGACGGTCAAGAATGATAAGAGGAATAGAATTTTCCAGTGCCGCTTCAATATATCTTTGCATAGAAGAAATGAAAGTATAAAACCGTACGCCTACATCCTGGATATCAAACAACATTACATCAACGCCTTTTAGATCTTCTGCGGTGGGCTTATTGTGTTTTCCATAAAGGCTGATTACTTCAATTCCTGTTTCCTTATCGATTGCGTTTCCCACTTTTTCACCAGCGTCCGCATCTCCCCGAAATCCATGCTCGGGCCCAAAAATTTTGACAATCTTCACTCCTCTTTTCATTAAAATATCTACCAAATGAGTATTTCCAATCATAGAAGTTTGATTGGCAAATAAAGCCACGTTTTTTCCTTTTAATAAAGGCAAATATTCATTTAATCTTTCTGCACCCGGAATAATCCTTTTCTGAGAAAAGCCGGCTAAAGCAATAAATAGTAAACTAACAAATAAGGCGAATTTTTGTTTTATCATTTCAAATTGAATTTTAAAAAACTAAAGAATGTAAAATAACTGCAAAGTTGCAGTTGAGACAGATAAAATTATTATAAAAAATAATCTTTTCCCAAATAAATAAAATATTATCGGCAACTTTACGCATCATGAAATACTTTTTCATAATAGGTATTTCCATTTTTAATTCAACAAAATATAAAATTATGAGCAAAGCAAAAAAAGGCGATAATGTGAAAGTGCATTACAAAGGAAAACTAACCAGTGGCGAGCAGTTTGATTCCAGCGAAGGCAGGGAACCGCTTGCATTTACAGTTGGCGCCGGACAAATGATAAAAGGTTTTGATGAAGCCATTCCGGGAATGGAACCAGGCGAGAAAAAAACCATTAGTATTGCTCCTGAAAATGCTTACGGTGAAAAAAATGCGGAAGCTATTATTGAATTTCCGAAGTCTAATATTCCTGAAGATATGAAGCTGGAACCCGGCATGAAATTGCAACTGCAAAACCAGGCCGGGCAACCTATTCCGGTAGTGGTTACTGAAGTAAAAGATGATGTTGTGATTTTGGATGCCAATCATGAACTGGCAGGAAAGGAATTGGTTTTTGATATCGAATTGGTAGAAATTTCTTAAAGAATTTTTACATAAGAAGGAAAAAATATTACACTCAACGGTTTTAATTCCAAGAGTTATTTACATGGAGGTTTTAAGGTTTGGAAGAATATGAATTTTTATTCCCTAAATCTTGAAACCTTTGTTGTTTGTGGGATACTCTCCTATTTTTTGTAACTTTGAAATAAACTTTTTTATGGCAACTGAAATACTTTCTCCGTCAAAAAATGATAAAACGCAAACCGATTTTCTTCCACTAATGGGAACGGATTATGTAGAATTTTATGTGGGAAATGCAAAGCAGGCAGCTCATTATTATAAAACAGCTTTTGGGTTTCAATCGTTGGCCTATTCCGGCCCTGAGACAGACGCAAAAGATAAGGTCAGTTACGCAATAAGGCAAAATAAACTCACGTTTGTGCTGACTACTCCTCTCAGGAATAATACTGAAATCTCTGCGCATATTTCCAAACATGGGGACGGAATAAAGATGCTTGCGCTAAAAGTAGAAGATGCTACCAAAGCATGGGAAGAAACCACGAAACGCGGCGGCAAAAGTTATATGGAGCCAACGGTTTTAAAAGATAAGGACGGCGAAGTAATTATGAGCGGCATTCATACTTATGGCGACACGGTTCATTTGTTTATCGAAAGAAAAAATTATTCGGGCGCTTTTATGCCGGGTTTTAGAAAATGGGAAAGTATTTACAATCCAACAGATACAGGGCTTTTATATGTTGATCATTGCGTGGGCAATGTTGGTTGGAACCAGATGAACCCCTGGGTAAAATTTTATGAAGACGTAATGGGGTTCAAAAATATTCTGAGCTTTGATGACAAAGATATTTCTACAGAATATTCTGCCTTAATGAGTAAGGTGATGAGCAATGGAAATGGCTATGTGAAATTTCCAATTAATGAACCAGCGGAAGGGAAAAAGAAAAGCCAGGTAGAAGAATACCTTGATTTTTACAACGGCGAAGGTTGCCAGCATGTTGCCCTTGCGACGCATAATATTATCGAAACAGTTACTGAATTAAAAAATCGTGGAGTAGAGTTTGTAAAAATTCCTGAAAGCTATTATGCAACTGTTTTAGAACGCGTAGGGCATATTGATGAGGATCTAAAACCGTTAAGCGAATTAGGGATTTTAATTGATAAAGACGAAGAAGGCTATTTGCTGCAAATCTTTTCCAGGCCGGTAGAAGACAGGCCCACATTGTTTTTCGAGATTATTCAAAGAAAGGGTGCAAAAAGTTTTGGTAAGGGAAATTTCAAAGCTTTATTTGAAGCGATAGAAAGAGAACAGGCAGAAAGAGGAAATTTATAGAAAAAGATTCCTCATTAACTGTGAAGGATTTTAAGAAGTTAACAAATTTTAAACTGCTTTTTCATAAATAAAAAAATTAATTTTACGTTCTTTAATAAGAACAATTGTCATCTCATAATGCCTTATAAAATCTTGCGGTATTTTTTCTTTTTAATACTTTTTTTGTGTCAAAGTCTTTTTAGCACAGCCCAAACTTCGTATATTCCTATCCGTAATGTTAACCTTAAAATGGCAGAACAATTAGGTATTAGGGAAGATTCTCTGCAAAAAGAATTTAAAGCAAAAGGCCTCGAATGGCCGGTGAAGTTTATGTACATCCGCAGTTTTAAATACGACGGTCAATTGGAAGTTTGGGTAAAAAATGCAGTCAAAGAAAAATATAAATTGTTTAAAACGTACAAGGTTTGCCTGCAAAGCGGCGCCATGGGACCAAAAAGAATGCAAGGTGATTTCCAGGTACCCGAAGGTTTTTATTACATCAATGAATTTAATC
>JBDTHD010000247.1:0-4889 GCA_039937075.1 Ginsengibacter sp.
ATTTTGCGAAATACAAAAAATCGATATAAATTATGTGTGGAATAGTTGGATACATTGGACCCAGGGAAGCTTACCCCATTATTATTACAGGACTTAAAAGGCAGGAATACCGTGGTTACGACAGTACCGGTGTCGCGCTGATTAATGAAAATGGTTTAGAAGTCTATAAGAAAAAAGGAAAAGTAGCGGAACTGGAACAAGCGCTGCTCGGGAAACCTTTGAGTGCTCATATTGGGATTGGGCACACACGTTGGGCCACGCATGGTGAACCGAGTGATGTAAATGCTCATCCACATAAAAGTAATAATGAAAAGCTGGCGATGATTCACAATGGCATTATTGAAAATTACGCCCAGTTAAAGTCTGAATTGATAAAAAAAAGCTACACTTTTAAAAGTGAAACTGATACGGAAGTTCTCGTAAACTTTATAGAAGACATTCAAAAAAATACACAATGCGCTCTGGAAGAAGCGGTGCGAATTGCTTTAAAAAGAGTTTCCGGCGCCTATGTAATTCTCTTATTAGATGAGGACAATCCTGATACGATTATTGCCGCGCGAAAAGGCAGTCCGCTCGTGATTGGAATAGGCAAAGACGAACATTTTTTAGGCTCAGACGCCACGCCCATGCTGGAATACACAAAAGAAGTGGTTTATGTAAATGATTATGAAATTGCGATTATAAAAGCAGGTGAACTCATTTTAAAAAACCTGGGTAACGAAAGGCAAATGCCTTATATCAGCAAGCTTGATATTGAGTTGGCAGCAATAGAAAAAGGCGGTTACGATCATTTTATGCTGAAAGAAATTTATGAACAACCGGCAACCATTTATGATTGCTTACGGGGACGCTTAGACGCAGAAAAAGGCACCATTACCATGAAGGGAATTCAGGATAATATTCAAGCGCTTATTAATGCGTCGCGATATATTATTATAGCTTGCGGAACCAGCTGGCACGCGGCTTTGGAAGCTGAATATATTATTGAAGAACTTTGCCGCATTCCGGTTGAAGTGGAATATGCTTCTGAATTCCGTTATAGAAATCCAATCATCAATAAAGGCGACGTTATCATTGCCGTTTCACAAAGTGGCGAAACAGCGGATACGTTAGTGGCGATTGAAAAAGCAAAAGAACAAGGTGCTTTTATTTTTGGAATTGTAAATGTGGTTGGCTCTTCTATTTCACGTGCTTCTCACGCGGGCGCTTATACACATGCTGGGCCTGAAATTGGCGTGGCTTCTACAAAAGCTTTTACCGCGCAATTAGCCGTGTTGATGATGATTGCTTTAAAAATTGCAAAAGAAAAAGGAACTATTGATAATTCCCGGTATACAGAATTACTATTTGAACTGGAAAATATTCCTGATAAAGTAGCTGCCATTTTAAAGAATGGAGATGCGATAAAGCCAATTGCAGAAAAATACAAAGATGCTATCAATGCCTTATATCTTGGTAGAGGATATAATTTTCCCATTGCTTTGGAAGGAGCGCTGAAATTAAAAGAAATTTCATACATCCATGCCGAAGGTTATCCGGCGGCCGAAATGAAACATGGGCCTATCGCATTGGTTGATAAAAATCTACCGGTGGTTTTTGTAGCCACCAAAGATGAATATCATGCAAAAATTGTAAGTAATATCCAGGAGATAAAAGCGCGTAAGGGAAAAGTGATTGCAATAATTACAGAAGGCGATGACATCATTCCTTCTATGGCAGATGATGTATTTTTTGTACCTCTGGCAAATGAAGTAGTAGCGCCTCTTTTGAGCGTTATTCCATTACAGCTGCTCTCTTACTATATCGGAGTTGCAAAAGGTTGCGATGTAGATAAACCCAGGAATTTAGCGAAGTCTGTGACGGTGGAATAAAAAGAAGTTATTAGTAATTGGTGATTAGTGATCAGTTATTAAATCCGTAATTGGTTACAAAAAAATTATTAAAAATTTCCTTTAAATTGAGAATAATTAAAGGATAGAATATGTCTGAGACCGAAAAAAAAATTATCGCAAAAAGTTTCACGGAATTGGAAGTTTGGAAGAAAATGAGACTTTTGAAAATAAAAATTGAAAATCTTACCAAAACTTTTCCACCAGATGAAAAATTTCGATTGACCAGCCAGATTATCCGAAGTGCAAGAAGTGTGAATGCCTGTATTGCAGAAGGCCATGGACGATTTACATTTCCCTATAGAATTAATTTTTGTATTATTGCGAGAGGCTCGCTAAGCGAAACATATAATCATCTCATTGATGCTTTTGACTGCACTTATATTTCATTAGAAATATTAAAAGAATTAAAAGCGGAAATTGTAGAAATTGAAAGAATGTTGAATGGATTTATTAATTGGCTTCGGCAACAACTGAATAAGAAATAGTAGCGATAACTTCCTAATAACTCATCACTCTTCACTAATAACTTTTCACTTATATCTCCCCATGAATATCATCACAAAACACCCCATAAATAACTTAGGCTATAATTTTATTGACCCAAAATATATTCCGGAAGGAGAAGATGAATATTATTTAAGAAACCTGCAAAACAACAATGGTATTCTTTATCGCCGGCTTTCGGGATCTGAAATAGAAATTCTTATCCGAAATGGAAACACATCCGATGACTGGGGTAAAATTTTTGTTTCAAAAGAATTTGATCCTGCACTCGTTAAAAATTCCAAATTTCACGGTCTGATACGTATCGGAAAACTCGAACCATTTTATCTTGAATTTCACAACCTTCGAATGCCTGTTGGGATTTATAACAGCCATATTATCAGCTGCGATTTTGGTGATAATGTTTGTATCGATAACGCCGGTTATTTAAGTCATTATATCATTGGCAATGAAGTAATGATTACGAACGTGAACGAATTGGCCACGACTGATTATGCAAAATTTGGAAATGGGATTTTAAAAGAAGGCGAAAAAGAAAGTGCACGTGTAAGGATAGAAGTGCGGAATGAAAACGGCGGCAGGCCTATTCTCCCCTTTGACGGAATGCTTGCGGGCGACGCTTATATCTGGAGCAATAATCCTGAAGATTTGGAGTTGCAAAAGCGGTTCGTGGAAATGACACAAAATGAATTTGACCAAAAAAGAGGGCATTACGGAACCATCGGCGACCGCTGCGTTATCAAAGATTGTGAAATAATCAAAGATGTAAAAATTGGAACGGATGCATATCTCAAGGGAGCCAATAAATTAAAAAACCTGACCGTCAACAGCGATGAAGAAAGAACCACACAAATCGGCGAAGGTTGCGAAATGGTAAATGGAATTATTGGTTATGGTTGCAGGATATTTTATGGAGTAAAAGCGGTACGTTTCGTAATGGCATCGCACTCTCAACTAAAATATGGAGCAAGATTGATCAATTCTTATTTGGGAAATAATTCAACCATTTCATGCTGCGAAGTTTTAAATACACTTATTTTCCCGAACCATGAACAGCATCATAACAATTCTTTTTTATGCGCGGCGCTAGTGATGGGCCAAAGTAATATTGCCGCGGGCGCTACGATTGGAAGTAATCATAACAGTCGTGCCGCAGATGGTGAAATTATTGCCGGACGCGGCTTCTGGCCAGGATTGTGCGTCAGCCTTAAGCACAATTCGAAGTTTGCTTCCTTTTGTATTTTAGCAAAAGGAGATTATCCTTTTGAGCTGAATATTCTAATTCCTTTTTGTTTGGTAAGTAATGATGTCTCATCTGATAAATTGATTTTGATGCCCGGCTATTGGTTTCTCTATAATATGTACGCGCTTGAACGTAATGCCTGGAAATTCGAAGACCGCGATAAACGCACCGAAAAAATCCAAAGAGTGGAATATGATTATTTAGCCCCGGATACTATCAATGAACTTTTTTCCGCCATTGATATTTTAGCAAAATTAAAAACAGATGAAAATGGAAATGCCGAAATGGAAGGCGTGGAAAACAGTAACCGAAAAACACAGGTTATAAAAGTAAAACAGTCATTGCAATTGTTTAAAGAACTCATTGCTTATTATGGAACAGTTCAGTTAATCAAACATATAAATGAGAATCAATTTTCTTCATTTGAAGAGCTTAAAAAAAGTATCCAGACAAAAATATCCAGGAACGAATGGAAGAATATTGGTGGGCAGTTAATTCATAAAAGTGATGTAGAAAAATTAAAAAATAAAATCAAAACCGGCAAGATTAATTCCTGGAACGAGGTACATGATTTCTACAGGCGATGCGGCGCTGAATATGATAAAAATAAGCTCATCCACGCTTACACTTCTCTTTTAGAAATTGAAAATATTACTTCCAAACAATTTACGCCTGATTATTTTAAAAAATTACTTCAACGTTCTGTTGAAACCAAAACATGGGCCAGCAAAGGGATTTACGATTCGCGCGCGAAAGATTATTCCAATCCTTTTCGCAAAATGATTTATGAAAATAACGATGAGATGAATGCGATAATGGGCAAGTTGGAAGACAACCAATTTATACAAGACCAGTTCAAAGAACTTGAATTTTATAAAAAAATGGTGAAAGGGTTGATAAAGAAATTTGGCGAATGACTTTTGAATTAAAATGTAGTAAAGCAACAAATAAAGCGGATTCTTATTTTCACTCCACGTAAAGAGCCAGGCACCTTGTTGAGAATAAATTCGTAACTCAATTTTTCATCAAAATAAGTAATCTTTCACCGTTTATTATTGCAGATTTTTATCGCAGTCTTTTACCTTTTACCATATTTTTATCTGTAAACAAACGGGAAACATTACATTTGTCTTCATGCGCAAAACCTTTTACATATTGGCAAGTTCTTTTCGGCTAACTATGCAGGAATTAATGGTTAATAAGTTGCGCACGTCACTTTCATTAATAGGAATTTCTTTTGGTATTTTTTG
>JBDTHD010000248.1:0-2446 GCA_039937075.1 Ginsengibacter sp.
TTTATCAAAGCAGTAATATTAAGTTTTGATCCTGTTTATTTAAATGGAAAAGTCAAATTACTTTTCATTTATTAAAATGTAAATTGCTGAAAACGGGTTATCAAAAAAATAAAAATAAAACCTATGAAAAATTTTATACTGACGCTTTGTATCGGGATGTTTTCGACAATGGTATATGCTCAAAAAAGTACCTATCAACTTTCAAGTCACATTCTTGATATATCAAAAGGGTTGCCGGTTAGCGGCGTTTCTATCAAATTGGAAAAATACAATGAATCCAATAAAACATGGTCTTTCGTTGATGAAAAAAAGACTGATAATAATGGAAGAGTTCCTGACTTCCTCAATACCAATAAATCCAATTTAGGCATTTACAGACTTACCTATTTCACCAGTGATTATTTCAAAAAAAATCATACTGAAACATTTTATCCTTTTATAGAAGTGGTATTCCAGATAAAAGACAACCATCATTATCATGTGCCTATAACCCTTTCTCCGTATGGCTATTCAACGTATAGAGGAAATTAGAAAGCGGTTGATTACAGTAAAGCAATAAATACTTCGGATTTTTATTTTGGTAAAATCGAATTGTACGACTTGTCCAACGCAAATAGCGGTATCCGACAGTTTCTTTCTATAACTATCTGAAATATTACAGCAACATGATCGCGATTCCTAAAATGATTTCAAAGACCATTATATAGTCAAAATATTTTCCGGCAGAACCGACTTTTATCCGTGAATAGAACCTGCCTATTCCGGAAAAAACTACCACCAATCCAATAAAATAAATTAAGCGGGATTCTTGTTGGGTATGAAAAACTACCCACGCCATTAAAAAGCCCAGACTAAAATAAATTCCGCTTAAAAATCTAAAGAGATCATCCAAAATGCGCTGGGGAGGTACATTTTCAGGTAAGAAAGAATTAGCTCCTTTTAACAGGAGATTCATTCCCCCGATTGCCACCACACCTTTCTTTTTTTGTTATTTGGTCGTTTTGTTTTTCCTCATTCCATGTTTTGTGGCTATATGTATTATTGACTTCGTTAGAAAAACGCAAATGAGAAAGGAAGCCGGGTTGATATTAGCTTTCATGTTTGTAGCCGCAATCGTCGCATTAGGTATTTTTTATTTGAAAAGTTTGCTCGTTTAAATTCCATTTAGAAGGGTAATGTGATTACGAATTAAAAAGAATTCTTCGTTTTAAATCCTAAAACTTTTGATAATAATTGAATGTGGCGGCTAACCGGTGGATGACTGCGCTATGCATTAAATTCCAAATCTGCGCGAAATTGAGCATGGAAGAAATTATTGCTTTAGATTATTAAATATTCTCTTTCCGAAAAGGGTTAAGCTGTCAACCTTACCGCACCCATTTGTAGTAAGGTATGGTTTGTCGTGCCACGACCAGGCAGTGTAGCCCAGTCCAAGACTATCGATCAATGCTAAATGAGGATCCAGGAAAGAATCCAATTGGTTTTCGTTGTTATAATCAGGCTCCTCAGGACCAATTTCACCAATGAAGAGTGGCAGATTTTTGTCCAGTATGCCTTTCCAGTATTTATCAAATTCTGGTTTATTTCTATAACCTGAACCCGGTTTTTGTGGATAAAGATGCGCTCCATAAACCAGATTTTTATATGGTAGTGGATTCTTCATAAACCCACTTAAGTCGTAACCCCAATCGATACCGTTTACAATAATAAGTGCATTTGGGTTTACTTCCTGTATCCCTTCTATTATTTTAGCGGCCCACGCTGCCCAATCTTTGTGCGTACAATCTCTTGGCTCATTATAGATGTCGTATAATACCGCTGGTTCGTTCTTATACATGAGCGCTACTTGCTTCATCAACTCTACTGACTGTTGATTCGGTAAAGGATTAATTTTAACCGTGGTATTAATCCATTGAAGGTCAAAAATGGTATAGATATTTCTTGATTTTAATGAATCAATTATATTAGTTATTAACTGCCTGTAATTTCCGTTCTCGTTATCAAGCCACCATTGCTGGTTTATAGGCAAGCGTATAATGTTGATGTTCCAATGTTTTGCCAGATTCATTAATTCTGAAATCGGCACCTTTTGTCCGGTGCTGTCGTACTCCAAACCACTCACATTCACGCCTCTTAAAATGCGTTTTTGTCCATCGTCTTTATTAACGATAAATTTTCCATTAGTTGTTAACCATTTTATCTCTTTTGCTGCTTTTTTATCTTTACTACCAGTTGAACACGCAACTGCAAACAATGAGATACAGAATGCAAAAAACATAATTCTTTTTATCTTATTTAGTTTCATTTCTTTTCTTTTAGATTGTCAGCGTTTCACCATTACGAAAAACAAATAAGAATGATTTTTTTGATTAGATAATTTTTGATTCATCATGCATTTTTGACCGCTCCTAAAAGTTTATTGCTCACCTTTTTTCTTTACAGATAA
>JBDTHD010000249.1:0-4293 GCA_039937075.1 Ginsengibacter sp.
GAAAAAGCCGGCTCAGAATATTGCATCGGTAATTTAATTACGTCAAATGGTGTTTTTCGCACCACTATTTTTACAAAACAAAAAGATGGAAAGGAACTAATCCAAGAATTAAGATTTGAAAAATAAATTGTTTTGAATCTTGATGCAAAATAAAAATTGCAGGGATTTGTTTGTTTACTGCTGAAAAAAGTTCTGTCAAAACGAAGCATTGTTTATTCCATTTGCGATGTCATTTAATACTGACTACTCTACATTCTTTAATTTTTTTTTAAATATCTTTTTACATTTCGTCTATTCTTTAGTATAATAGACAGATGATTATGTTTAAAAAAATTATTTTAGTTGTTTCGGTTATTTTATCCGCGCAGTCATCTTTTTGCCAGTTTAACGATTCGATACAGCATCATTTTACATTCGCATCTACCGGCACTTATAACAAAACCAAAGAGTTGAAATCATTTGTTTTAAGTAATTCCGCCGGATATGAAACCAGCAAAAAAAAATTGGGTTTTAGCACTTTTGCGTCCTGGATTTACGGAAATCAAAACAAACAACTTTCTAATAATGATGTATCTGCGGGAGCAAATTTGGATTATCTAAAAGATGTAAAACCGCTCTATTATTGGGCGCTTTTAAATTTTGATGAAAGCTATTCTTTGAAAATTAATTATCGCTTTCAGTCAGGCGTCGGTCTCGGCTACACGGTAGCAAAAGAAAAAAATTTCAACCTTGGATTAAGCGATGGATTCGTATATGAAACCAGTGACCTTACTGATGCCAGGATTGGAAGAGATATTTACCAGACAGTTAGAAATTCATTTAGGGTGAAATATCGCTGGGACTATAATGACAGGTTCGTTCTTGAAGGCAGTAATTTTATTCAGCCTTCTATCCTTTCTTTAAAAGATTACATCATTAAATTAAATAACAAACTTTCTGTAAAACTAAATAAATGGCTGGCCATAGATGCTGCGATGGAATATAATAAAATAAGCCGCACTAATCGGGAAAATATATTACTTACGTATGGGTTAGCGGTTGACAAATATTTTTAAAATTGTTGTTATTCCAGAGATTTTTTTATTTAATAATATCGTTAAACCAATTTAGATTTTTGTTCTTCGATCAACTCTAAAGAAATAATGTTCAACTCAAAAATCAAGTTCAAATCTATTAACCGGATATATATATGATGGTGAAAATTCTAAAATATCCGCTAAATTATTTGTAACCTTACAGGTTACACAGTATCTTTGCTTATGATAATATCAATTGTGCATAAAGGGTTAAAGCAACTTTGGTTCAAAGACGATACCTCACGGCTGCCCCCTGAACAAATTGATAAAATAAAGCGGATACTTGAAGCGCTGGATTCGGCGACAAGTCTTGCTCCAATAAAGGCTATTCCTGGTTATAAATTGCATCAGCTAACAGGAAAGTTAAAAGGACACTGGTCAGTTTGGGTAACGGGAAATTATCGAATCACTTTCCGCTTTGAAGAAGAAAACGTTTATGTACTGGATTATCAGGATTATCATTAAATTTAATACAATGAAAAGAGCAATGAAACCCGTTCATCCCGGGGCTATACTCCGCGAGGACATTTTAAAAGAAATGAATTTAACTATCACCGGAACGGCAAAGAGCCTGGGCATTAGCCGGAAGCATCTTTCTGAAATTGTGAACGAGCAAACTCCCATTACAGCAGAAATGGCGGTTCGGTTGGAACAGGCATTTGGTGTAGAAGCTGAATTCTGGCTTGACTTGCAAAAAAAGTATGACATCAGAAAAGTGAAGGAATTTGGAAATATTCATATTAAACGTATCAGAGCCTGACAAAAATATTTCTTGCTGTTCTTTTTTAAGAAAGGTTCAAAATCCAAATTGCTTTCTTTCCCAAAATGGAAATACTCACCGCATCTTGCATCATTAGCTATGCCGATCGATTACAACAAACTTTATTGAGTACAAATAACAGGCATTTAAATACTCTTTACATTATTTTTGTTTCATGATCAACGCCAACGAATATAGGAATCAACTTGAAGAATTTATTGCCAATGCACTTAAAGAAGACCTTGGAGATGGAGATCATTCCACACGGTCATGCATAGACGCAGACGCGAAAGGAAAAGCTATTTTAAAAATTAAAGACGAAGGAATTTTGGCAGGATTAGAAATTGCCGAAAAAATATTTTCGGTGTATGAGCCGGAAGCGGTTGTAAAAACTTTTAAAAAAGATGGTGATGAAATTCATTTCGGCGAGTCGGCATTCGAAGTAAGCGCCAAAATATGGACAATTCTTTCTTGCGAAAGGCTGGTGCTTAATTGTATGCAAAGAATGTGCGGCATTGCTACTCTTACGAAAGAATATACGGATAAACTAAAGGGATATTCAACCAAATTATTAGACACACGGAAAACAACGCCTAATTTCCGTTTGTTGGAAAAAGAAGCTGTGAGAATTGGCGGCGCCGTTAACCATCGTTTTGGATTATACGATATGATAATTTTAAAAGACAACCATATTGATTTTTGTGGTGGTATAGAAAAAGCGATTGAAAAAGCCTACAAATATGTGCAGGAAAAAAAACCAGGATTAAAAATAGAAGTAGAAACCCGTACACTTGAAGATGTAAAAAAAGCAATGGCAACCGGAAAGATTGATAGAATTATGCTGGATAATTTTTCTCCGGAAAAAATAAAGGAAGCCTTACAAATAATTAGTGGAAAGTATGAAACAGAAGCAAGCGGCGGAATTAATTTGCAAAATATTGAAAATTACGCTGCTACTGGAGTAGATTTTATTTCAAGCGGGGCTATTATTCACCAGGCTACCAGTTTAGATTTAAGTTTAAAAGCAGAAATCACACAATAAAATGCCAAAGAAAAAGTTATATAACAGGGATGGAATTGTTTATTCGACGGCGGAGAATTTTAGTTTTTCATCTGAAGATGAAAATGAAGAATTTTTATCCGCAAATGAGCAACCATTGAGAATTATTCTTGATAAAAAACACCGTGGTGGAAAAGTGGTTTCTATCGTAAAAGGCTTTTCAATGAACGACAATGAAATAGAATCGGTAGCAAAACAATTGAAATCATTTTGTGGCGCGGGTGGCTCGGCGAAGGACAATGAAATTATTATCCAGGGAGACCACAGAGAAAAAATATTACAATGGCTTTTGAAGAATGGATATAATAAATCGCGTAAAATATAGTTTATTTATTTAAACAGTTTATATAACTTTAGCACAACCTAAAAACATGATTTCAAAAATTTCTGAAGGTGTCAACGTAAGTGTTGAAACTTTTTACCAGCCGGAATACAGCAATCCTATAAACTGCGAATTTATGTTTGCTTACCGCATCACTTTGGAAAATAATAACACATTTCCCGTTCAACTTTTAAGGCGCCATTGGTATATTTTTGA
This sequence comes from Ginsengibacter sp., assembly GCA_039937075.1. Lineage (GTDB taxonomy): Bacteria > Bacteroidota > Bacteroidia > Chitinophagales > Chitinophagaceae > Ginsengibacter. The sequence continues at coordinate 3,435 of JBDTHD010000249.1, forward strand.
CAGCACATCAGACCATCGCGAGGTAGAAGGAGAAGGAGTGATAGGTTTACAACCTATAATAAAACCCGGAGAAAAATACCAATACGTAAGTGGCTGTAATTTGCGTAGCGAAATGGGAAAAATGCATGGAATGTATTTCATGGAAAATTTTCACAATAAGCAAACCTTCATTATCAATATTCCCGCTTTTGAAATGATCGTTCCTATAAAACTTAATTAAATCCTCGGTTTATATTTAGACTTATCATAAATTTCTCTCAAACCCATTTTCATCAATTCCGAAAGGCTTGTTTCCGGATATTTTTCCATAAATGTTTTTACAATCTGCAATCCGGCGAATGTTCCGATATTTCCCGGCGCATCTTCTCCCAACTCCTGCGTCTTGGGGCTTTCCCCGATATAATTGTGAATAATATTATCATCCGATTTATTCAACAGGTTATTATTCAAAAAGAAATCCCAGATGATCGCTTCGTTTTTTGTGGCGTCTTCCATTTGTCTTTTTGTATAGCCCATACATAGATAATCCGGAGTGTAGGGTAAAAATTTCATAAGCAGGTAAATTCGTCTTCCTTTGTCAACCATTAATTCTATTAGCGCTTTTCCATCACTTTTATCCGGGTACAAATCATCAACAATATTTCTCATGCAATTGACAGGAATATGTTGCCCATCAAAATTGTTAGACAAAAAATCAGGATATTCTTCGAGACCTTCGTTACTTCTGTAAAGTGAAAAATATTTTCCCATGTGAAGTTGTAGCCCAATTCCCAAACTTGTCGGCGTAAGCACATCGCCCTGTACACCAAACGAGGTTTCAAAATTGCCATTTATGGGAGCGATAAAAGTAATTATTGAT
>JBDTHD010000250.1:0-13055 GCA_039937075.1 Ginsengibacter sp.
GCAAATCATCAGGCTTATTGCTGTGTTTTGGGTAAGATTAGGTTTGATATTTAATTCGTCCAGAATCTTGTGTAGGAAATTAATCGGCTTTCCTTCCACAAAAGAAAAATCAGATGATTGTAAAGTTATTAAGACCTGGCTTTTTTTATTGACGATCATTGGAGGCAAATGATCGCCTGAAGTTTCTGATATAACGGTGCCGGTTAAACGTAAATCTAAAAATGATCGTACAAAAAGTGGAATATTTTTATTTTGTAATGGCTTTATCGTTTTAGGATGAATGACCTGCGCGCCGTAATAAGCCATCTCAATAACTTCTTTGTAACTGAGTTCTTCAATGGTAACTGCATCTTTAAAATCTTTCGGATCGGAATTCATTATTCCATTTACGTCTTTCCATATTGTAACACTTTCGGCATCTAATAATTCTGCAAAAATAGCGGCGGTATAATCACTTCCTTCGCGGCCAAGCGTTGTGCTTTCGTTTTCATCTGTGCTGGCTATAAACCCTTGTGTAATTACAAAATTATTTTCTTTGAATAAAGGAATCAATCTTTCCTCAACCTGCTTTCGTGAAACATTCCAATCAATTTTTCCATTTCTAAAAGTATCATTAGTTCTTAGTAAGTCCCTTACATCTATCCATTGGTTGGAAAGCTTTTTTTCGTTTAAAAAAAACGAAAGCAACGTTGAAGAAAGTAATTCGCCGGCACAAACAATCTGATCATAATAATAGTCATAATCCTTTACAGGCTTATCATGTAGCAGCCATTCTATTTCTGTAAAAAAGTCATTTAACTGATTGGTAGTTTTCTGCCATTGCAGCGTTATTAAATACTTTAACTGATCAAGGTGGTAATTTTTAATCTTCTGAAAAAGATGCAAAGCATCTTCATTTCTTTCTTCATAAAATGCATCAACTACTTTTTCCAGCGCGTTGGTCATTTTTCCTATCGCGGAAATAACGATCAGGACTTTTTCATCTTTGTGATTTTCAAGAATTGGTACAAGGTTTATAATTCTTTCAAAACTATTGATACTTGCCCCACCAAATTTAAACACCTTCATTTTCTCATTTTTGATTGTCACTTATTTTTTTCCTGCTTAAAACCTGCTTGAGCTGGTTATTTAAACTCCTTATTAACTTTGTTATTATTTCACCAATTGATAATTGTTTACCAAAACTGAAGCGGAAATTTGAAGTAATCTCTCCAGTTCCCTAATCATATCCACTGTCAATCTTTTTTTTCTGTTTAGGATTTCTGATACGCGGCTTTTTCCGCCAATAACCCCGACTAAATCCTTTTGGCGCATGTTCATCTCTTCCATCCGGATTTTTATTGCTTCGATGGGATCAGGCGCTTCAATAGGATAATGTTCGTTTTCATAATTTTCGATAAGCAAGGACAAAATTTCGGCCTCATCGCCCTCTTTTGTATTAGTTGGCGCATCAAAAATCACATCAAGTTGACCGAGCGCATTTCTGTAATCCTTTTCTGTTTTAATTGGCTTTAACTTCATAATATTTTTTTAAATCGTGCCTGCATCAATTTTGTCGTCTTCGGCATGCGTGGCGGTAGCCCATTTGAACGAAAAGAAACAGTAAACAAACAAATAATACAAATTCTTATTTCACCAAATTCTCCTCCAAATCCTTATTTGCCAATTGCCCACAGGCAGCATCTATATCTTTTCCTCGGCTTACACGAAGCCTTACATTTACACGGTGTGCAGCGAGGTAATCCATAAATTTTTGAGTAGCTTCTTTATCCGGTTTTTGGTAGTCGGCATTGTCAATCGGATTGTATTCTATGACGTTAATCAAATGAACCGGAACCTGTCGGTAAATTTTTATAAGGTCGTCTGCATCTTGTATGGAATCATTTTCATTTTTAAATAAAATGTATTCAAACGTGATATCGTTTTTTGTTTTTTCGTAAAAATAATTAAGTGACTCAATTAACGATTGTATGTTATTGGTTTCGTTGATTGGCATTATCTCGCTGCGTTTTTTATCATTGGCCGCGTGCAGCGATAAGGCCAGGTTAAACTTTACACCATCATCGCCGAGTTGTTTTATCATTTTTGAAATGCCGGAAGTAGAAACGGTAATTCTCCTCGCTCCTATTCCCAGGCCATCCGGCGCATTAATTCGTTCAATGGCTTTCAAAACATTTTTATAATTCAGCAATGGCTCCCCCATTCCCATAAAAACAATATTGCTTAATTTTTTTCCATAAGTTTTTTCCGCCATTTCATTGAGTAAAGCCGCTTCATCATATATTTCATCGAAAGTTAAATTCCTCTGCCTGTCCATAAAACCTGTAGCGCAAAATTTACAACTAAGGCTGCAACCCACTTGTGATGAAACACACGCCGTTTGCCTGTCTTCTACCGGAATTAAAACGCCTTCCACCAAATGGCCGTCAAAAGTTTTGAACCTGCTTTTTATAGTTCCGTCGCTGCTATATTGCGAATAATTGCTGGTCAATGAAGGAAACGAAAAATTTTCAGATAGGGCTTCCCTAAGTTCTTTACTCAGGTTGGTCATGTCTTCAAAACTGCGGGCGTGTTTTTTCCAAATCCATTCCCACACCTGTTTTGCACGGAATTTCTTATCTCCAATCGATAAAAAATATTCGGTAAGTTCATCTAAAGTGAGTGTTCTGATGTTTTTTTTCGCGGTCATTTTGCAAAGATGTATTAATTGTTACATTGTTAAAAGGTTTTGTTTGTTAAATTGATGAGTTTTGAAAATATCTATCTTGCACTTCTTTAATAAAAAATATGGAAACAGTTTATGTTATTGATGCTTTACGGACGCCAATAGGCAGGTATGGCGGCGCTTTGAGCACAATCCGGCCCGATGATTTGCTTGCTGAAGTTATAAAGGCATTGGTAAATAGAAATGGAAAAATAGATGTAAATGAAATTGAAGATGTAATAGCAGGCGATGCCAACCAGGCGGGTGAAGATAACCGAAATGTAGCGCGGATGGCGGCTTTGCTGGCAGATTTACCCGTTTCTGTTGCGGGCAATACAGTAAACCGCTTGTGTGCCAGCGGACTCCAGGCCGTCATGGATGCATCGCGCGCCATTATGTGTGGCGATGGAAATATTTTTTTGGCAGGAGGCGTCGAGAGCATGACACGCGCGCCTTTCGTAGTGGCCAAAGCAGAGAAATCCTTTGACAGAAGAACAGAAATTTATGATTCCACAATTGGGTGGCGTTTTCCCAACAAAAAATTAATTGAAAAATATTATCCATACTCAATGGGGGAAACTGCAGAGAACGTGGCGAAACAATGGAAAATTTCAAGGCATGCGCAGGATGAATTCGCATTTGAAAGCCAGCAAAAATATTTTACTGCATTGGCAGCCGGAAAATGGAAAGATGAAATTATTCCTATTGAGATTACACCAAACAAAACTGATAAAATCATTTTTAAAACAGATGAACATCCCCGTAAAAGTTCATTCGAAAAATTATCCCAGCTAAGACCGGCTTTTATAAAAGACGGAACAGTTACCGCCGGAAACTCTTCCGGCATCAACGATGGCGCTGCCATGTTGATGCTTGCCAATGAAATGATGGTAAAAAAATATCATCTTAAGCCGATGGCAAAAGTGAAAAGCATGGCGGTTGCAGGAGTAGATCCTGCTATTATGGGAATAGGACCAGTGGCTGCATCAGAAAAAGCCTTAAAGCGTGCAGGCATCACCGTTAGTGATCTGGATTTAATTGAATTGAATGAGGCTTTTGCTTCGCAGTCTATCGCTTGTATTCACGAGCTGGGGCTTGATTTGGAAAAAGTAAATGTAAATGGAGGTGCGATTTCATTAGGCCATCCTTTGGGATGCAGCGGAACTCGGATCGCTACTACACTATTGTATGAAATGAAAAGAAGGGAATCGCGTTACGGGCTGGCGACCATGTGTGTAGGCGTTGGCCAGGGCGCAGCCATGATATTTGAAAATTGCAGATAGTACTGTTTACCAAACTTCATAAGCAAGCAATTCATTTTCGGCCTGAATGCGTAGGCCTTCCTTTATAATTGCCCTTACCGCAGCTGAGGTTAAAAGGGCTGCGGCAAAGAAGTAAATTGCTATGTGGCTTTTTTTCTTCTTATTATTTTTTTCTTTTTCAGACATTTCCCGACTGTTACAAATTGATACTGCAATTTAATAAAACAATGAATTTAAAAAAAGAGGTATTATTAAATTTCGGTTATAATTTATGCAATACTTTCTAAGAATACAGCAGACCAACAAATAATGTAGATTTTTATTTTGCCTGGAACCTAATGTAAAAAAAAATATGTAACCACTATTACCATCAGTACTAAGAAAATTCATTCAAAGCAAAAAGCCACCTGCTAAAACTTTCTCTTAATTATCTATGGAATTTTTAAATTTTGGCGTCATTGAAGATGTGAGTTTAACTAAAATTTAAGTTATAAAACGGTTTAACTATAATTATTTAACGCACTTTTATAAAAAGATTTTTTTTTATCTTTAACCAAAAAAATTGTATCGCTGCCCACAGAACACATTAATAAACAATCCCTCCTGAGTTAATCTTAACCTTTGAAAACAAAAGTCACTTGCAAATGAAAAAAATATTGGGTCTTTTATTGGGGATTCTTTTCTCTTTTTCATCTTTTTCCCAATTGGTAAGAATTTCAGGAGAGGTTAAGGACGCTAATGAGGGCAACCCAATCAATAACGCAGTGGTTTCTCTGCTGACACCCAAAGATTCACTCTTATATTCCTTCACCCGTACAGATACTGCCGGGAATTATATTCTAAAAAATGTGGCACCCGGAAAATACATTTTAATGACTTCACAACCGCGATACGCCGACTTGCTGACAGATATTAATGCAGAAAAAGACATTAAACTTCCTTTGACTACACTTGTTTCCAAAGCCGAATTGTTGCAGGCCGTAATTGTTAAGACAGGCTCGCCCCTTAAAATACGGGGAGACACTACCGTTTATACGGCCGATAGTTTCAAAGTGAGCGCCAACGCCAACGTCGAAGAGTTGCTTAAAAAATTGCCAGGCATCCAGGTAGACAAAGATGGAAACATTAAAGCCATGGGCGAAACCGTGCAGAAAGTTTTGGTAGATGGAGAGGAATTTTTTGGCGATGACCCCGGGATGGCCGTAAAGAATATACGAGCTGACGCGGTGAAGGAGGTGCAGGTATTTGATAAGAAAAGTGATGAAGCAGAGTTTACAGGAATAGATGATGGCAAGACGCAGAAAACCATTAACTTGAAACTGAAAGAAAATAAAAAGACGGGATATTTCGGCAAAATCGATGTGGCTGCCGGGCCCGAAAACCACATAGACAACCGGTATCATGATAATATTTTGTTTGGTTCTTTTAAAGGAAAAAGAAAGATCTCCGCGTTTCTTTTAAATGGCAATACCGGGCAGGACCAGCTTAGTTGGCAAGATGAACAGAAATATGGTGGCGATGATGATTTTTCTGTTGATATAAATGATAATGGCGATCTCAACTTTAGTTATACCGGAGCGAATGATGATGAACCGTACGTAGACCCTGAAAATGGTTATATGACCAGTGTAAATGCCGGCCTGCAATACAGCAATAAATGGAATGATAAATACAACCTGAATCTTTCCCCAAAATATAACAGTCAGCAGTACACGAATAATAAAGTCACTTTTACACAGACACAAATTGGCGACTCTGTGTTGAATGTAAATTCGAACGAGCAAAATAATGTGAATCGCCAAAACTTCAAAATGCATGGAGTTTTAGATACAAAAATTGATTCTTTTAATTCGATAAAAATAGTCGCTAACGCCAATTTTTATCATACCGAAGGAAATGATTTTTTGCATTCAGAAACTACGGGAAATAATGGGACACTCAAAAACACCAGCGATCGCCAACTGAATACAAACAGCGACAAAAGTGCTTACTCCGGAAATATTATTTTCAAGCATAAATTTCGCAAAGCCAGGCGAACATTGTCTTTTACAGGCAATTGGAATTTGCTGGACAATACAGGAAATACATTATTAAAATCAGAAAACCAGGCTTACCTAAATGGTGACCCGTCGGGAAGGCAAGACCTGAATCAAAAAAAGAATTACGAGCAATCCACACAAACTTTATCAGCCGGAGTTACTTATACAGAACCACTGAACAAAGCACTTTCCCTGGAGCTCAAATACCAGGTGACGTATAACAATGGAACGAACAACCAGTTAACATACAGCTACCAGGGTGCTTCAGGCAAATATGACTATCTGGTGGATTCTCTATCCAATGATTTTAAACAAAATATTGTGCAGAATATTCCATCGGTTCGGATCAATTTTGCAAATAAAAAATTAAAACTAAATATCGGTTCAGGTTTTGGATTTACTCATTTTGACCTGAAAGATGTTACGTTTAATAAAGATTACCTGAGAGATTATACCGATTTTTATCCCTCCGCTAACGCGACCTATACATATAAACCCAATCACAGTGTAAGGTTTTACTATAATGGCTACTCCAATCAACCAACCGTTAACCAATTACAACCATTAAGAAACAATAACGATTACTTCAACCAGGTAATAGGCAATCCTAATCTGAAACCATCCTTCACTAATAATTTCAGTATTTACCACCAGGATTATAACTTTTTGAAAAATATTTACGCATATCAATCGATTTATGCAAACCTTACTCAAAATGCCATTACTACAAATAGCATTGTCGATCTTGATTCAGGGAAAACCGTTTCGCAACCAGTGAATGTAAACGGAAATTATAGTTTCACTTTTTATGGAGGCGCCGGCTTTAAAGTTATGAAAATCGATATGCGCATCTCGCCTAATATTAGCCTTCGCAGATATGCCAGCATTATCAATAGCGTAAAAAGTTATTCTAAAACTTTCGCTCCGGGGCTTTCAGCTTATCTTTCAAAAACAAAGGAGAAAAAATATGACCTTTCGTTAAGCGACGAGATTGATTATAATAGCAATACTACCACGCAAAACAATACGAAAATTCACTATTACACCAACACATTATCTTTCTACGGAACCATCTATTATAAAAAGGTTTGGTCGGTAATTACGGATTATAGTTATTATTACAGGGGAAAAACCATCCAGTCTGACAAGGATCTGAAGACGCACATCTGGAACTCGCGATTCCAACGCACTTTTAAGCATGATGAATTTACAGCGTATTTTTTAGTGAGAGATATTCTGAATCAGAATGTAGGCATCGAAAGAAATTTTTATGGCAATACTTATTCTCAGGAAATCAATGACAGGCTTAAAAGATATTTCATGATAGGCTTTACATGGAATTTTAAAAATAAAGGGTCGAAATAATCAAGATTAAAATCTCAGGTATGAAAGTCAAAATATCTCTTTTAATAATGCTCTTCTTCATATTGGCAACGGCTAATGCTCAAATATTTATCAGCAAAGCAAAAATTGAGTATGAAGTAAAAGCTGATGTCAAAAAGACAATGGGCAATAATTCGTTTGAGGACCAGCTTAAGGATAAAATACCAAGATTTAAAACCGGGTATTTCACTTTAACCTTTGCCAATGACCAAAGTATTTACCAGTTTGATCATTGGGCGCTCCCAAAATTGCCTGATTTTATGTTAGAGGGTGAAGATGAGGAAAAAGACTTTTTCAATTATAGTACGGGTAAGTACATCATGCAAAAAAATGTAGAAGGAAGTATTATTGCTATAGCCGATTCTATACCTAAGTTAAAATGGAAATTGGTAAATGAAAACAGGGAGATTGCCGGGTTCAATTGCCGCAAAGCTTATGCGGTAATGCTTGACAGTGTATATGTGTTTGCATTTTATACAGAAGAGATTACTTTGCCCGGTGGGCCTGCCAGTTTTCATGGATTGCCCGGAACGATAATGGGGATTACCATCCCGAGATTATATACTTCATGGATAGCAACGAAAGTGATGGTTAACGGCGTGGATGCCAATGCGATTAAACCGATTGAAGCAAGAAAAAGCATTACTATGAATGAATTAAAATCCTTGATTATAGAGCGTACTAAAGATTGGTACAGTCCCGATGATCCGGATGAAAATAAAGAAGCGCAGCAGCAAAAAGCAAGGTTTATCTGGGAAACATTATTGTAAACCCGGAAATAGAACGAAGAATAAAAATCTGCTTTATTTGTTGGTTTACTGCGAAAAATTGTATGGGAAAATCCTACCAATATTTAAAAACGAGAGCGATTACAGCGTAAACCATTGTTACTATAAAAATTCCCTTTGCCGTTTTATCACGGCTGCCGTTGATGTAAACTGTAAATAAAATAGCGTTGGCGAATAAGGAGACGCTTATGAAAACCGTTATCAGGCTTGGATTTAATTTTAACCATTGAAACATTTCTGATAAAGAAAGTTCTTTAAATTTTATTAGCTTATAAATTAAAAATCCTATTATCGGCGCAATGATTCCCAACGCAATACCAAAAACAAAATTGTCTTTTTTGAAGATCATAAAATGTCCCAGTTTTTTTCCAGTTCTTTTTTAAGCGCATAATTAGTAAGATCAAATTGAACAGGAACCACGCTTACATAATTGTGTTCCAGCGCCCATACATCGGTGTCTTCGCCTTTATCAAAGTTTTTAAATTCACCCGTCAGCCAGTAATATTTTCTTCCGTGAGGATCAAGCCTTTCGTCAAAATCTTCCTCATATTTGGCGTAAGCCTGCTTGCAAACTTTTATTCCGTTCATAATTTCTAAAGGGACAGCCGGAATATTGACATTTAGTAGAAAATGTTTATCCGGTTTTTGTTTCATCACACTCTCAACAATTTTATGAACATAAAATTCCGCAGCGGTAAAATCTGCTTCGATACTATAATCCAATAACGAAAACCCAATCGAAGGAATACTCTCAATGGAAGCTTCCATAGCCGCGCTCATCGTGCCTGAATAAATTACATTAATAGAATGATTGGCTCCGTGGTTAATGCCACTTAAACAAATATCCGGTTTGCGGTGAAGGATTTTATCTACGGCTAGTTTTACACAATCTACCGGCGTGCCATTAGTTTGCCACGCTTGAGCGCCATCAAAAAAATCTTTGACTTTGTCTAATCGCAGAGGAACGCCAATGGTAATCGCGTGCCCCATGCCACTTTGTGGCTTATCAGGCGCCACTACCACCACATCGCCTAAATCTTTTACTGCATTTACAAGGCTTCGTATTCCCGGAGCAGTAATTCCATCATCATTAGTAACTAATATTATAGGTTTTTCTTCGTGTTTTTCAATCATTTAATTATTTCTGTTTCATTTTATTTTTCGCAATCACCATTTAATTTGCATCATTCACCATCAGAACCATGGCCTTGCTATTTCACTAAACGGCCATGGAATGGCAATTAGTATAATAAGTAACGCAATTCCGAAAAATAATAAGGTTCTTTTAAATTTTGCTGAAGACGTTGCCGCTTTTTTTACTGACACTCGTCCTACATGAACCAGGATTAATGCAATAATCATCATAAAACCGTGTTCAACTGTAAAAAAGCGGGTCATCGGCACTTTCATGCTTGCACTCATGTCCTGCAGGTTTTTATACCAGCCATTCATAAAATAAAGAGCGAGCCCGATGAGTAATTGTATATCCATGCTCAACATAAAAAAGAAATTAGAGCGTCCATCATTAATGGAATATTCTCTTTTTGACGAGAGGCCGCCGATAGCTTTGAAAATAGCCCAGAAAGCAAAAATTAATATTAGCCAGCGAACTAAACTGTGTAATACAAGCAGTATTTGCATAATAAATTTTTTGGCAAAAATAAGGGTAAAGAAGGATATGCTTTTAGTAAAGCAACATTCTTTACCGATACTTATTTTACCAAAACAACTATTCGTTCAATCTTCAGGCGGTTAAAAAAAATCTCCTTTCTTTACTAATTGCGGATATTCTTTTTGAAAGCTTTTTATTTCAGGAATAGAAACGTGATCAACATACATACTGTTAGGATTCTTTTTAATGTAATCCTGGTGATAGTTTTCCGCAGTCCAGAATTTTGTAAGAGGCATAACGTTTACAGCAATCGGCGCTTTGTATTTTCCGGAAGCATTCAATTGTTTTATGTAATTGTCTATTTGCTCTTTCTCGGTATTATTAGTATAAAAGGCAATAGAGCGGTATTGGCTTCCGAAATCCGGTGCCTGCCCGTTTGTTTGAGTAGGATCCTGCGCTGCAAAATAAACTTTTAGTAAAGTTTCGTAAGATATTTTTGAAGGATCGTAATAAACCACCACACTTTCAGCATGGCCAGTATTGCCGATTTCCACCATTTCATAATCCGGATTTTTGGCTGTGCCGCCAGCATAGCCTGACACGACATCATTCACCCCTTTTATAGTTTGGAACAGCCCTTCTTCGTGCCAGAAACAACCGGCTGCAAAATAGGCCTTACTATCTTTGGAATGATCGGTTTTAGTATTTTGATCAGTATTATCCTGGGCAATGTTATTTTGAGTTGTATTTTGTCCGCATGAAACAAAGCCTATCGTCATAGCGGCAATGAAAAAAAGCGAAAATATCGATTTCATAATGTGATTTATTTTGTTAAAAATACGAATTGTGGACAGGAAAGGTTGTTAAAGGAAAGTTGAATCCCGGTTAATATCTGATTTATAAATTTTGATTTTTCATCTTGGAACTGACACTATTCTATTAAAATAAATAATGGTGCAACAGTAAACGAACAAATAGCACAAGTTTTTATTTTGGCAGCGAACGTTTATTTTGCATCAGTTGCTTTTATGGAAAAATTGTATTCAAACAACTGTGTAAGTTTGTTTACTGCAACTAGAAAGCGCAGGTCGTAAAAATTGAAGTATATTGCCTAAGGATAACTCAAAAAATGAGTATTGATAAACCCGATATTAATGAAGGAATTTTATGGCAATCTTTCGTCGGTGGAGATAATCAAAGCCTTGAAAAGATTTACAGGATTTATTTTGATAAAATATACCATTATGGAAATAAATGGCTAAATGATTCAAGTTTCACGGAAGATATCATCCAGGATCTATTTGTAAAACTCATCCGCACCCGACAAAATCTTTCTCAAACAACTTCCATAAAATTTTATCTCTTTCGTTCCTTCAGGTCTCTGGCTTTAGATAAGATAAAAGCGAATCAAAAAACTCTTTTACTGGACGAACCGGGGGATGAAATGTTTTCTATCCATGTAACTCCGGAAAATTCCCTGATTGACAAGCAATAATACCAGCTAATAAAAGAAAAGCTTTCTTCTGCTCTTTCTGCACTGACGCCCCGCCAGCGCGAGGTGCTTTTTTTGCGCTATAACGAAGGTTTCTCCTACCAGGAAGTAGCTGAAATGATGGGGCTTACCACTAAAGCTACCTATAAACTAATGGCCCGCGCTATTGAGGCCATCAAAGAGCAAATTCCTGTCGCGCTAACCTCTTTTATGATTTACAAAATCGTACTGGGAAATATTTTTTAATTTTTTTTTGATTTCATGGGGTAAAAATGCAAATCACATCGTTTTGTTAATAATCCAATCCTTACAGAAAAACCTTTTTAAGAAATTATGCAAAACTCATTCGATACATACCAGCATTATAGGGCATCAGATTTTGCGCTGGACGATAATTTTATTGATTGGGTTTTATTCCCTGATGATGAAAAAGATGAATTTTGGAATCATTTCATTATCACGATGCCCGCGCAGAAAAAAAATATTAAGACGGCCAAAAGTCTTATTCTTTCTTTTGATAATTCGCGGCAAGAAGCACCGGAGGAAATTAAGAAAAAGATATGGCAATCGATAATTTCAAAAACTGAAAATGGTCGCATTGTTAAGATGAAATCCCGCAAGTGGTGGATGGTGGCCGCTTCTGTGTTAATCATAATTATTGGTGCTTTAACTTTTTCGTATCTCAATAAAAATGAAAATAAAAAGAATCAGGATATCGCGGGCAACTCGAAACCTAAGAATGATATTGCTCCTGGTGGAAATAAGGCGGTATTGACTTTAGCTAATGGAAACACAATTGTGCTGGATAGCGCTCAAAATGGCACTCTTAGTCAACAAGGAAATGCAAAAGTGGTAAAACAGGTAAATGGTCAATTAATTTACCAAAAAGATGAAAACATTCATTCGGACACTGTTCAATATAATACTATTACCACTCCGCGCGGAGGACAGTACCAGTTAGTGTTGGAAGATGGCTCAAAAGTTTGGCTCAATGCAGCCTCTTCTATTCGCTTTCCGACAGCATTCACTGGAAAAGAAAGAGACGTACAAATTACCGGAGAAGCCTATTTTGAGGTAGTTCATAATGCAGAAATGCCCTTTCACGTAAAAGTGAATGATATGGAAGTAACGGTGCTTGGAACTCATTTTAATATTAGTGCCTACGAAGATGAAGGTCTGATAAAAACGACGTTGCTGGAGGGTTCTGTAAAAGTGAGTAACAAAGATAAAAGTGTAATGATAGTGCCGGGCGAGCAGGCTCAAATCGCAGAAAATACCAATCAAATTAATATAAAAAAACAAGTGGATTTAGAAGAAGTCGTTGCCTGGAAAAATGGAAAATTCATATTCCATGACGCAGATATACAGGCCATTATGAGGCAACTGGAAAGATGGTACAACATTACAGTTAGCTACGGACCAAATTTAAGTAATGAAGAATTCGAAGGAGTTATCTCAAGAAACGTCAATCTTTCTCAAATACTCAGTATGCTTCAAAAAACCAGTGCTGTAAAGTTTGAAGTTGACGGAAGAAGAATAATCGTAAAATAAAATTATTGGCCAAAAAAACCGGGAATGCAGCGAACATCCCCGGAGGGTAAAGGCTTTTTATTGAAATAAATAAAACTGTGGGAATCATTTATTTTTTAACCTAAACCATGCAAAAGTATGAATTTACCAACATGCAGTGAGCAATCAGTTTCTGCACAAAGATTCTTTAAAAGAATCGCCAGTTTGCTTACTCCGCAAATTTTGAAAGCAATGAAGTTAACCTT
>JBDTHD010000251.1:0-3531 GCA_039937075.1 Ginsengibacter sp.
GGTATTCCCCAAATAAGTTCTCCGGCTACTACGCCAAGGATTACCATTAGCGGATTTATTTTAACCTTTGAGCCAACGATTTTAGGCATTAAAAAATTACTGTCAACCAGGTGAATACCAATAATAGTAATGGCAACATATAATGCGTGAGAAGCATCGACGGTAGCAAAAGTAATTAGCATCGCTATTACCAACGCTGTATATATACCCACATAAGGTATCAGGTTAAAAACACCAACGATTAACCCGAGAAGAAAAACATATTTAATCCCCAATATCCAAAATACCAGGCAACCCACGGCCACTAAAATTGCCATTTCAAAAAACAAGCCGGTAATATATTTACGAATAATGTTCTTTATATGTTCTGAAATGTCGTAGATGACAACTTTGTTTCTTTCGGTAAAGGCAGCCTCCAAAAAAAGCATCCAGCGTCGGCGGTAAATCAAAATAAACAAGGTATAAATGATGATAAATACCAGCATCAACACAAGCGATGAGATAGACAAAACCGTTTGTTCGATAATGCTTCCCCCGGAATTTAAAACTTTTTGAGCGCCTTTATTTAAATACTCCGTTTGCTTCTGCACATTAACATGAAATGTGTTTGACATCCATTGCTGCGCATTAGTAAATAAACCCGCTAATTGTGTTTTTAATAACGGCCATTCCTTGCCTAAATCTGCTATCTGCGAGCCTAACGCGTAAAAAATCCCCGAAATAACCACCAATAAAAACAACACAGATACAATAGCCGCAACTGACCTGGGAAATTTCAACCTATTTTCCATAAAGTTAGAAACAGGCAACAGAAGCAGCGAAATTAAAAACGCAAAAGACAATGGCAGCAGGATTTCTTCACCCAAAATAATTAAATAGCCTCCTCCGATTAAAATGATAATAATGCAGGTAAGCCTTAGATAAGCCGAAAGCACATTGTTTTTCATAAAAAATTTCTGTAAGATTATTAAATACTTTAAATAGAGCTAAACGATTTAGCCTTTAACCCGAAACGAATTTAAGCTATGAAAAGAAATTGAATGGAAATATTTAATTTAGGAAATTTACACTGTAGCAAACAAGGAAATATCTGGGATTTTTAATTTCATATTAAGATAGAAATTGCATGTAGTCGTGCGTGTTACAAAAGCGAATATCAAATTTTAGGTGCTTAGTTTAATTTGAAGCTATTACACAATCATTTTTTCATTTCCTTTGCAAAATGCATCCTAAAAATTTATCTATAATCGATTTTAATTATAATCTTCCTGAAGAAAAAATTGCCATCTATCCCCTGCCGCAAAGAGATCAATCCAAATTACTAATCTATAAGAATGGCAATATTTTGGAAGATATTTACAGAAATATTTCTGCTCATCTGCCCGAAAATTCTTTCCTGGTTTTTAATGATACCAAAGTTATAAAAGCAAGAATTCTATTTCAAAAAAATACCGGCTCCGTAATAGAAATTTTTTGTCTTGAACCTTATGAAAAAATAAATGATTATGCAGTAGTTCTTCAACAAAAAAATTCCGCGAAGTGGAAATGCATGATTGGCGGTGCAGGCAAATGGAAAGAAAAATTTCTCGAAAAAAAATTTCAAATTAGTGGCGACGAAATTGCGTTGAAATCCGTCCTGGTTGAAAAATTAAGCGATGCTTATGTGGTTGAATTGTCCTGGCAGCCCGGCAATTATTCTTTTGCAGAAATAATAGAGCACGCGGGTGAAACGCCACTTCCGCCTTATATAAAAAGAAAAGCCGAGGAAAGCGACTCAGAAAAATATCAAACTATTTATTCTCATTACGAGGGTTCTGTCGCTGCGCCCACCGCGGGCTTGCATTTCACGGAAGACATATTTTCTTCTTTTAAAAGTAAAAATATCAAAACAGGTTTTGTAACGCTTCATGTTGGAGCAGGCACTTTTAAACCCGTAAAATCTGCCAACATGGAAGGCCATGAAATGCATGCAGAATGGATTGATGTTTCAACAAAATTTATACTGCAGTTGATCGAAAATATGTCCAACCCGGTTTTTTGTGTGGGCACCACTTCTGTAAGAACGCTTGAAAGCCTTTATTGGATGGGTTTAAAAGCTTTTCTAAATCCGGAAGTAGATTTTGAAAATTTAAAAATAAATCAATGGGAAGTTTATGAAGAACCCTTGCAAAATAATTTATGCAGCGTCTCCGAGGCATTAAAATCACTTTTGGCTTTTCTTAAAAAGAGAAAATTAAACAAGCTTTTTATTCAAACTCAAATTATTATTGCGCCGGGATACGATTTTAAAATCGCCAATGGAATTATTACTAATTTTCATCAGCCAAAATCAACACTATTATTATTAGTGTCCGCAATGATTGGAGATAAATGGAAGGACATATATGAATATGCTTTAAACAATGAGTTTAGATTTTTAAGCTACGGCGATGGCTGTTTGATTTTAAAAAAAAACGAGATTTGTAGTGCTTAGTTTTCCATAATCTTTTTGAGATTATACCCGAAATAAGCCAATCCGAAAATTGTAACAAAAGCCATCACAAGGTTTTGAACCAGCGTATAATTTTGGCTGAAAAAAAAGAAAAAAATTCCCATACCCACAGCAAACCAGCCGAAGCGAATAAAAAAGACAGCTTTTGTATTTCTGTATTTATTTAATAAAACAATGAGAGAGAAACAGATGAATATAGAAAGTATGATGAGTAATTTTTCCATTTATTTTTAATAGTCAAAAGTGTCTAAACCATACTAAACTAATCTAAAACTTCAGCCGTCATCTATCTGCATTCAGCATTAAATCGTTTGACTTAATTCACCATTTTATCCGCACAACAACTGCTGGCAAAGGCTTCTGGCTTGGCTTTAAAAGCAAAACCCATTCCGAGAATATAACCCATCGCTTCGCGCAATGCTTCATTGCTTCGGAAACTTGGATTGGTATTAATGTCTGCGTGAACTTCCATATCCACATCGTATTTTGTAAAAAGATCGCAGAGTTCGTAAGCTATTTCTATACTTTTGGCGACCTCTACCAACATTCGTTCTTTTATACTGTACTTCTGGGTAGTTTTTTCATTATGAATAAACATAAAACCACCGCGACCTTCACGCAGGAAAACGATAACCGTAGCAAACTCAGTTTCTTTACTTTTTACCTGGCTGTCCGTACCAATGCAGACTTTTAATTTATTGCCAGCCTCGGCTTCTTTTTGGATGGCTGTTTCAACAGCATCTTTGATTGGTAATTCAATTAATTCACCATTAAATTTTCTCCACAGCATAAAATAGCGTTTTTTAAAATTACCGATATTTTATAAAAACAAAAGAAATTTTTATTCTGGCGGGGAAATATAATGATTAGATCATTTTCATACTTTTTTTATCAGTAAACAAACAATTAAAGAAGATTCCTATTCTATAAAATAAAAAAAGGGGACAGCCCCTAACGCTGCCCCCTAACTTACACATGAATCTACCTTACAGTTTTACAATTCTTTGGGTTGTTCTTTGGGAGTTACAAATGATTTGCAT
>JBDTHD010000252.1:0-27404 GCA_039937075.1 Ginsengibacter sp.
CTAATCCCGGTTGAAATTGAGTTTTGTTTAGTAATTAAGAAAAGAACAGACATTAAAATTACGGTTGCAATCATTATTAAAAAAGGGGAAACCGCTATGATGAAATCCTTTACATTACTATGATGAAGGCGTTTAAATTTAATCAAAGTAATGAACGTACTAATAATTATTATTACAATAAGAATCAAAACAACGCGTAAAAAAGGTTTTGGAAGAGCGGGGAATAAAGCAGTTATGGAAGAGTAAATTAAAAATACAAAACTTATCACTATTAAAAACTTATCCCAACGTTGTGTGAACACAAATGTTTGAAAATAATGTCGGATAAAATGCACTAAGAAAAATAACGCAAGTACTGAATTGATGATATCCACAATTTGTGCCAACTGATAGTGTTCCCTGGCAAGTACTTCAATTATAAATTCACTAGATACAAAACTAAGTGTTATTAGAAATAACGAAAAATAGAGGTACATTTTCTCTTTAACAGTGAGAAAAAAGAAAAAATTAAATAAGGCAGATATTAACAGAAAGCCTGTTAATAAAACACGAAAATATGAATTGGCTTGATAATAATCATCTTGATTTTCTATAAATAGTTTGGTTAAATTCTTCTCGTTATTAAAAAAAATAATTTTAAACCCAGCAAATATTCCCGGCTCTTTATTGTACATCCTATTATAGATGATTAACTTTTCATTTACTTTCATTTTTAAAGGGATGGCGTTACTTACTTTTATCCCATTTTTTTTGCTCCATGGAACTTCCCACCCTGTCAGATAATGAGTAATCTTGCCTGTGCTATCAAATAAATAAAAATCGTCTTTCTCCCCATAGGCATCTAATGCAATACTAATGTCATGACCAGTTGTATTTTTTAGAATATACCGAAACCAATAGGTACTTACAGAGGTATCTACACCTTGAGGCTTAAAATTTCTATCACGAAATTGATTTGAAAGAGGAGGTTTATTAACCTGTTCAATTGTCCAGTTACCTGCTTTGTCGTCTAACACCTGGTAATATGTATGTGATAGTTCTTGCTGGTAAGCCGTATCTGAGCTTATCTCGTAAACCGTCGGCAGGCCTGCCTCTCCGGCAGGCAGGTTATTTTGTGCTACTATTTTTGTTATAAAAAACAGGCAAACAATACTCGATAAAAATATTTTTTTCATAATTAATTATTAAGGGGTAATTGAATGATAAATGTTGTTCCTTCTCCTTCTTTGATAGCCACGTTGATTTCCCCGCCATGCGCTTTCACAATATCATAGCTCAGGCTCAATCCTAATCTTGTTCCCTGCCCTGTAGGTTTGGTAGTAAAAAATGGTTGAAAATATTTTATCAACTATTTTTTGACGAATACCATTTCCATTATCGCTAACAGTAATGATTACATGATTATCTGATTTCTTTGTTGTTATGGTAACATTCGGTTCGTACGAAATAAGATTCCGGTTTTTTTGTTCGTGTACTGTACTTCGGCTTCGCTCAGTACAAGCGTAGAATGCATTACTGTACAAATTCAACAACACCCTTCCAATATTCTGTGGAATTATATTTATTTTCCCAATCGTTTCATCAAAATCTGTCTTCATCGTTGCATTAAAGTCTTTGTCTTTTGCCCTTAAACCCTGCCCGACTGCGTCATTCAGGCGGGCATGATAGCTTAATCGCAAATATTCATCAGCCAATGCATTAATATCTGTTGGTTCTTTTACACCTGTGTTTGACCGTGAGTGTTGTAACATTCCTTTTACAATTTCTTCTGCATTTCGTCCTTTAATTGATTTTGCTTTCATAAATATTTTTTACGTTAAAATAAATTATATGGCTGTTTAATTCAGGGAGGTTTTAAGCATTCGTTGGGATCAGATTTTTTCAAAGAAATATTGATTTCTGAAAAACATTTAAATCTAATCCTTTTTAAAAAGCATCTATTCTCTTTTTAGTTTCTTTTCATTCGCACTTCATCGTTGCTATAGTCACGGCTTGGAATGAAAAGCCCTATAAATATAACGTGAATGAATTGAGAAATAGGCTTACTAAGGACGAAAATGGGGTAAAATTGTCCCAACGGGATGAATTACTTATCCTGCAAATCCGGAGGGAAGTTTTTTCTGGCTTTATTACAGACAAAACCATTGGTACAAACAGCAGCCGACTATTTGATAACAGGCGAAACAGGAATCGGTTGTTTTTGTTGCTTTACTGTTTTCTATAAAAAAATTATACTATAATTGTATAGGCAGTTTAATTATAAACTTAGTTCCTTCGCCTTCTTTACTTTCCACTCTTATTTCCCCGCCGTGAGCTTTTATAATATCATAGCTAATGCTTAAACCCAGTCCTGTACCTTCTCCTGTGGGTTTGGTAGTAAAAAATGGCTGAAAGATTTTATCAACTACCTTTTGAGGAATTCCATTTCCATTGTCACTAACGGTAATGATTACCTGATTTCCAGATTTTTTTGTTGTTACTGAAACTATTGGTTCGTAGTGAATGTCAGGCTGAGTTTGTCGAAGCCTTTCGTTTACTGCATAAAAAGCATTGTTGAAAAGATTCAATAATACCCGGCCTATATCCTGCGGAATAATATTTATTTTGCCAGTCGTCTCATCAAAATCGGTTTTGAAATCGGCATTAAAAGTTTTGTCTTTTGCCCTTAAACCATGAAAGCTCAAACGTAAATATTCGTCTGCCAAAGCATTGATATCGGTTGGTTCCAGTATTCCACTGCTGCTTCTTGAATGTTGCAACATCCCTTTCACGATGGCATCAGCACGTTTGCCATGATGATTTATTTTTTCGAGATTTTGTGATATATCATTTAAAATTTCAGTTTCTAATCCTTCGTCCCTCTCATTTTTGGATTTTGATATTTCAGTTTTAAGTTCTTCAATTAACTCATTACTTACCTCGGAAAAATTATTTACAAAGTTGAGCGGGTTTTGAATTTCATGTGCAATCCCTGCGGTAAGTTCGCCAAGGCTTGCCATTTTTTCCGATTGAATCAGTTGCTTCTGAGTTGATTTTAATTCTTTCAATGCGCCTTCCAATTCTTCCTTTTGCTTCGTTAATTCAGAAGTGCGTTCGGCAACCTGCACTTCCAAATTCGCTTTCATGGCGGTGATTACTTTGTTATTTTGTTCCTGCTCGAGCGTTTTTTGTCGCGCCTTGTTTAGTTCCTTTCGTTGCCTGTTGGTTACAACCCAGGTTCCCAGTCCCCAAATTATCGCGAACGTTTCTGTAGGCTCCAGCCATTGATGCCACTGATCGAATAATTTAATATCAACCAATTTAATGAAGGCCATAAATATGTCGACAACCAAATAAGGGAGCACGGCAGTTACTAAAAAAGAGGCAGACTTAAATTTTTCATTAGAGTAAACAATGTATATTAAGTAAGAGAGTAAAGCGATGGAAAGCCATTGAACTAATGCCCTCATTCCGTTAAACCTGGAAAATGAAAAATGGACCGCAATTAAAAAAATGGCGCCATAAAGAATCCAGGTAAACCGTTTGTTCCATTCAGGCATCGCAGCCCGGGTTTGAAAAGACTTTCTGAGGTAACTAACGATTATAATTATGACAATCAGATCAAAAGGCATCGCTATTTATATACTTTGGTAAAATATTTTGTTTACAATATTAACTAATAAACAAGTCCAAAAAATAAATTGGAAATAAAATTGCATTATGGAACCATGCTGATGCTTTTACAAAACACTTATCAGGAAGGAAAGATGTGTATATCGATGGCTAAAGTTCAGCCAATCATAGTTCAGTATATTAATTTACAAACTGGTGATCCAATCCGCGAAAATCCACGGGCACCAATTTACTAACGCCCGGTTCCTGCATGGTAACTCCATAAATAACATCTACAGAAGCCATCGTCATTTTATTATGCGTTACAATTATAAATTGGGATTCTTTACTAAATTTCCGGATCATTTGAGTAATTTTTCCTACGTTGGCATCGTCAAGTGGCGCATCTACTTCGTCGAGGATGCAAAACGGAGCCGGCTTTATAAGATAAATCGCAAATAATAAAGCGATTGCTGTGAGCGTTTTTTCGCCGCCGCTCAATTGTGTAATACTGGTAGGTCGCTTACCTTTAGGTTTAGCTACAATATCGATCCCTGTATCAGCAAGGTTTTCAGGGTTTTCAAGAACCATGTCTGCGGTATCATCATCAGTAAACAAAGATTTAAATACAATTTGAAAATTCTCTCTTACTTTATTAAACGTATCAAGAAATTTTTGATTTGCCGTGGTTTCTACTTCCTGTATCGTTTGCATCAATGATTCCTTTGCATCAACCAAATCATTTTTTTGCTCACCGATAAAGTCATATCGTTTTTTCATTTCAGTAAAAGCCTCAATTGCAGTCGGATTTATTTCGCCCATATTTTCCAACCTTTTTTTCATCCTGTCACATTTTTCCTGCAACTCTTCCAAAGGGGTTTCCGAATTCCGGTCTTCATCCAGAATCACTTCCAAATCCACTCTGAACTCGACGCTCAGTCTTTCTTTCATTCCGGCAAGGTGAAGTTTTAATTCGTTCAACTTGTCTTTTATTTCATTTAAAAGATGATCCGTTTGTTCTTTGTTTTTCTGCTTTTGGCGCAATTCACTTTCTTTTTCATTCAGCTCATTCCGTAGATTATAATATGCCTGGTCAGCTTCGTTTAATTTCTTTTCTTCAGCCTCTTTATTTTTTAGCAATGAAAGCACTTCCATTTCAAGGCCTTTTAATTCTTCAGAAGTGGCGACAATATTTTCAAGCGCTTCTTTAAGCTGAAGATTGCTGCTCGTCAATTGTGTTTTCAAATCAGACAATTGCCGGTTTTTAAATTCAAGTTCCTGGTTGATCGAATTCACCTTGCTTTGTTGGCGGGTCAACTGCAAATTATTCTCATTAAATAAAGAGTTGGCTTCGTTAAATCCCTGTTCTGCTTTTATAAATTCTTCTCCGGAAAACCGCATCTTTTCGTCGTGTTTCCCCACTTCTTCTAAAAGAGATTTTAAACGATTTCTTGTTTCTGCAATATCATCCTGGTGTTTCTGCAATTGCTGTTTCATTTCCGTTACGCGGCTTTCAGAAACGGTTTGCTGATGAAGAATATTTTCAATTTTATTTTGAATAGAATACGTGGTATTGATAAGTTCATTGATAGATTGCTGCGTTTGCTGAATGGCATTTTCTTTCAACTGTTGATTAAACGCAATTACTTCATTAGATTTTTGGCTGATAATCAATTTTAGCGCATTTACCTTTTCTTTCTGAACGGAAATTTTTTCTGCCAGCTTCTCGAGGTTTTTCGCACGACCAATTTTTTTCCCTTCAAATAATCCTACACTGCCGCCAAAGAGAGAATATTTCCCTTTTACATATTTTCCGCTTTTCTCCAGAACAATGTGGCCGTTGCTTTGTTCAAGCGCTTCTTCATTTTCAGCAATAAATACATTGCCTAAAAGATATTGCGCAAGAGGTTTGTATTTGTCATCAATTTCTATCACATCCAGCGATGGTATAGCATTGGGCAAATCGTGAACAGCAGGTTTATTTTCTATCGCGCTTAATTGATCAAGTAGGAAAAAATTCGCCTTTCCCTTTTTATTTTCATCTAATAAATGAACCGCCGTTAAACCATCTTTCAACGAATCGACAACATAGTAATTCAGATATGGCTCCAGCACATTTTCCACCGCCGCACGGTATTCTTCTTTTACATAAATCAGGTCTGACAGAACGGGTGACGTATAATCCCATGATTTATTTTTATGAAGGAATTTTACACTTTCAGGGTAGCCTTCCATATTATCAATCAGGCTTTTCAGTAAGTCATGTTCATTTTGCTTTGAATCCAACTTTCGGTTTTCTTCTGCAAGCTCGCTTCTTAATTTATCAAGCGTGGACTGGGTTTGCAGGATTTGTTCTTTAGTATTTTCGTGGTGTTTTTTTAATTCTTCAAGATTATTTTTCTTTTCAGTAAGTGCTTCCTCCTTTTCCTTTTTATCTTTTTCGAGTTTGGAAAGATTATCAACCCGCTGTTTTTGCTCTTCTTCTATTTGCGCAATCGATCTTTGTAAATTGACAATAGACGTATCCGCAACAGCCACTTTTTTTTCTGCGTCAAAATGATTTCTTTGCAGCTGGATTTGTGTTTGCCTCAAAGCATCTACTTCAGTTCTCCTTGCATCATAAATATTTCTTTTTTCTTCCGAATTAGCCTTTAGAGCTTCGAGGTTTTTTTTATGCTCAACCAGCTTGGCTTGCTCATCAGTTATTTGTTGATTAGAGAACCGGATGCTTTCTTCGAGTCCGTTCAACTGTCCTTCGGCTTTCAATAAAAAATCCTGTAATCCGCTTTCCCGTTCACGCAAGTATTTTAATCGCTGCGCGCCCAAATTCTTCTGGTTCTCTTTTTCTTTTACTGAATTATTGAGTTCATTAAATGCATGCTGTTGCTGTTGAAGCATTTTTTCTTTCTCAATAAAAGAGGCTTTTTCTTTTTCAAGTGCGGCCTCCCCGGAAGCGATTTTTGCTTCCAGTTCTGTACGTTTATCTATCTCAGTTTTTTGTTGTTCATTTAATTCTTTATAAGTAACATTGAAACCTTCAAGAGCAGCCTTGGACAATTCGATACTAAGATCACGATACACTTTTTTTATTTCAAAATATTTTTCCGCTTTTTTAGCCTGGTTTTCCAGGGTTTTCAATTGATTGTTTATTTCAAAAAGAAGATCTTCGATTCGGGCCAGATCCTGTTCTGTGGCATCCAATTTTAATTTTGCCTCACGCTTGCGTGTTTTATAAATTGAAATGCCAGCCGCCTGTTCCAGCATTCTTCTCCTACTGTAATCTTTGTCTTTGATAATATCATCGACCATTCCTAACTCGATAATTGCATAACTATCGGTGCTTATGCCCGTATCCATAAAAAGATTATGGATGTCTTTAAGTCGACAACTCACATCGTTAAGTCGATACTCACTTTCCCCGTTTTTGTAATATTTTCGGGTAACCGTCACCGTTTGAAACTCGGTAGGCAACAAATTCCTGGTATTTTCGAAAGTAAGGCTCACTTCTGCGAGACCGCTGGCGCTGCGATTCTTAGACCCGTTAAATACGAGGCTTTCAAGATTCTCACTTCTCAACTGGCTGATTTTTTGTTCGCCGATAACCCAGCGGATACTATCAACTATATTACTTTTGCCACAGCCATTAGGACCTATTACCCCGGTAATACCCTGGTCGAAATTCACGATGGTTTTATCAGCAAAACTTTTAAAACCTTTTATCTCTAAATTCTTTAATCTCACTTTTTCGATTTTTTATAGCGCACTTTACAAGTCGCTTTGGGCAAATATATCGGTTCTTCGGGGATGAAAAATTGCGAAACGGGCAATGTCTCTTTTAGTTATTCACAGGTTTTTCACAGAATTTCTATTTCACACATTATCTTATTCTTTTTAGTTTATTTTTTTTTAAATATGATTATTTAAATTTGCACCTGTTTATTACTTTTCAATAAAATTATTAACCCCAAAAATATCAGAAATGAAAAAATTTTTAGTTCCTGTAGATTTTTCCGATGCGTCCATTAATGCCGCAACGTATGCAGTTGCCTTATGCGACGACATTCCCGAATCAGAAATAATTCTATACCACGTGTATAGCAGGATTAGTTTTGCCACTTTAACTTCAAAAGATGAAGGATCCCGTCAAAATGTTACTGAGCAGGAATTAACTAAAGTGAAGGAAAAAATTGCTGAAGGAAAAAATAATGTTTCCGTCTTTGCCGAAGAAGGCTATTTTGTTGAATCCACCATTGAATATGCACTGGGTAATGCAGTTGATATGATAATAATGGGCATTACGGGCAGTTCAAGAATCACCCAGGTTTTCATGGGGACCAACACGCTAAATGTTATCAGGCATAGCGAATGCCCGGTTATGATTATTCCCGCCGAAGCAAAGTACACTGGATTGAAAAAACTAGTTTTCGCCTCAGATTTTAAAGACGTTGCACGTACTACTCCGTTCGTCTCGTTAAAAAAAGTTCTGAATACTTTTCATCCGGAGCTGGATATTCTAAATGTTGACAGCGAGCACTATGTAGAACTTACTCCTGAATATAAAATCGAAAGGGAAGGAATGGAAGATAAGTTGAAGGATTATAATCCACAGTTTTTCTTTTTAAGGTCTTATGATTTTTTAGAAGGCATCAGCAGTTATGTTGAAACAAAGCACATGGATGCTATTGTTACAATTCCGCGCAAGCATGGATTATTAAGTCAGCTTTTTAAGACAAGTCATACTAAAAAATTAGCCTATCACAGCAGGGTTCCCATTATTGCCGTTCCTGCATAAAGAAGTTATAAGTTAATTGCAAGGTTGCCCCAAAAGGCAACCTTTTTTATTAGCAGTAAAGCAACAAAAAATCATGATTTCTGTTTTCAATTTTTATTAACGGTACGTTTAATTGCCAAATAGTCGAGCGCGGCTATCTTTAAGAAACCGACTCTAACGTTGTTCGGTTTTCGGCAAAAGATTTATATTAAAAAAGATGGCAGTAAAGCAACAAAAAAGCATAATTCTTATTTTGATATTGAAATTACGGTCATGAATACACGAAAATAATATTTTTGAAGGGAAAATAAGATTCAATTATGCAGGAAACTGATTGAGTAAAATTAGAATTTAGTGTAAACCATGTGCAACCTAATTCTTGTAGGAGTGTTATTGGTACCGTTTAACACTACTCTCCCATCGGCTATGGTATTTCTTGGAACAGAAAACGGACCAATACCCTGGCCGCACCAATCCTGGTAGCTTGCGACATTGGTTATATACTGAGGAGCGGTTAATCTTATAGAAACCGGTTGTTTCCCCTTTGTAGCAATTGACTGAACATACCTTGTAATATTCAATCGATATTCTACGATAGATTGTCCTGCTGAATTGGTCGTACTTATTGACTGCCCTCCCAGATATTGAAAATTATCAGAAAGTTCCGTAGAACTAAAATCGCAAGGGATAGGTATGTAATTACCGTTGTTGATAGAAGGGTCTTTTGTTTCGAGATAAAGATTTAGCGGCGGAGTGAATATATTATTCAATGAATTACCAGAATATACCTGGTCTACAATGATTTCAGCACGGTTAATTACGCGATTTGATAAACCTGAAAGTGACGGAATCGTTAGCATCGCATAGCTTCCGGGAGAGGTTTGAATATAGAGAAGACTATCGCCTGTTGCCGGATGAGAAAGATGATTGGTTATTTCTGATGTTCCGCGTTCGCGTACAACTGAGTTAGACAACCCGGAATAACCGGAAAGCCCAAAACTAACAACAGAGGTATCAGCAGTTCCCCCGTTGGTGTATCTTAGATAAACCTGCAATTTCGAAGTGGTAAAATTAAAATAATTCAGCGCTTCTCCACCAGTGGGCTCATCAGGAACTAAAGCATATCCTTTAAAATAATTCACAAATTCACTATCATTCTTAAAAATCTGAGATGAATCGTTTATAAAGTTCTGAATTAGCGTTTTGGAAATTGGAATTCTTAATTGATTGGCAAAATCTCCGTCCCGCGCGTGCACTGAGTCTTTTAAGATAAAAGGATAGTAACTTTTTGCACCTAACAAAATAGAATTATCATAACCTAAAACTTTACAGTTGGAATAGCTGTTAGCTATATTAAACGTATCAGAAAGTTGGTAAACATTTACTTTTTGTATTGCGTTGGTATCGCCAAAAGAATGCGAATAATTTAAAACCATCACGGCCGAGTCAATTTGAAAACTATTGGCATCTGCAACAGGAAAGTAATAAGGATAATACGAAGGTTTCATTTCCACGTAAACATTAGCATGCGTGGTGCCAAATAGAGGATCATTAGAAATAATACCCAAGGCCTGCAAGGCACTGCGATGAATCGTATCACATTGTGTACTGTCATAATTAACGGCAATCACCGAAAAAGTAGTGTCGAAAGTATGAATATTATCAACAGGTGGAACCAGGCTTTGCCCAATGCTAGTAGTATCAATTTTGGTACAGCCAATTGCAAAAGCCAACAACATCAATATTCCTGTAACCGCAGATTTGTATTGGTTTTTAGACACTTAAAAATAAAATTTGAGTAGATAAAATGGGAACGAAATTATTTGCCGGCAAGGTCGGAATACAATTGTAAATAGTCTGTTAAATCTGATTCTGCGTTGTATTTGAGAACTTTTTTACCGCGAACCTTACTGAATTCTTCCACCAGTTTTTTATCGACTTTTTCAGCGCCAAAAGTAATCGCATCGGCAAAATGAGCGCCTCCTTTAAACATGGCAATATTGCTTCCGCTGTCATAAAACTCCAGGTCTTTCTCTTTTATATTGGAGTTGATGGTAGCGATTTTAGAAAAGTCAGCCCCCATCTTTTCCTTATAAGTATTCTGGCCAATTGTATAAATAACTTTGCAATTGCTAAACACAGGTTCTTTTTTATAAGCAGTTTTAATATACATCGGTATAAGCCCGGTCATCCAGCCACTACAGTGAATTATGTCGGGCGGCCATCCAAACTTTTTGACAGTCTCAAGTGCTCCTTTACAAAATAACACTGTTCTCAACGCATTGTCAGCAAACCATTTTTCATTCTCATCATGAAATAAAGACTTTCTTTTAAAAAGATCTTCATTATCCAAAAAATAAATTTGCAACCTGGCGTTAGGCAGCGATGCAACTTTAATGACAAGAGGATAATCATCACCATCGACAGAAACATTAATCCCCGAAAGCCGAACTACTTCGTGAAGCCGATGTCTGCGTTCATTTATCATTCCAAAACGAGGCATGATACAACGAACTTCCATGCCGGAATCATTCGATTTCACCGCTAATCTGTTAACAATTTCAGCAAATTCTGTCATTTCAAGATAAGGAGACATTTCGCTTGCTATGAATAAAATTCTTTTCTTTGTTGACATTTATAAATGGTTAATGGACTTTATCGATTTTTTTACAGGCGGCGAAGTTACCATTTTTTTTCGTTTTCACAATGCTAAACTCAGCGTTAGGCACAATTACAAAGCATTTATGATAATATTTAAACATGGAAAAGAACTGCAAATTTACCTTGAGAAACAAAAAGCGTTGGAACATTCAGTTGGCTTTGTCCCCACGATGGGTGCCTTGCACGCGGGGCATTTTTCTCTACTCGAAAAGTGTAAAGCAATTTCACAGTTAACGGTTGCCAGTATTTTTGTAAATCCTACTCAATTCAATAATACGGAAGATTTAAAAAAATACCCCAGGCCGGTTACAAACGATATTTTGATTTTGGAAGAAAGCGGTTGTGACATTTTATTTCTTCCTGGCGAAATGGAGATTTATCCTGATGAGGATTCGAAAAAAAAATCTTTTGACCTTGGCGTTTTAGAGACAATCTTAGAAGGGAAATTTCGCCCTGGCCATTTCCAGGGAGTATGTCTTGTAATGGAAAAACTTTTAAATACTGTAAATCCTGACTTTCTTTTTTTAGGCCAAAAGGATTACCAACAGTGTTTTATTATCAAAAAGCTCACTGAATTGATACATAAAAAAACAGATATAATTATTTGCCCCATTTTCCGTGAAAAAAGTGGCCTTGCAATGAGCAGCAGAAATGTGAGATTAAATTCTTCTGATCGGCAAACAGCTTCGGAATTGTATAAATCTCTGCTTTTGATAAAAGATAATCTTGCGAGTGGTAACTTTTCAAAATTGAAAATCGAAGTTTTACATCGCCTGGAGACTAAAGGATTTAAGGTAGAATACCTGGAACTTGCAAAAAGAGACAATCTTGAAATAGTTACTAATTTTAAAAAAGATGAAGAATTTATAATCTTAATCGCTGCTTTTATCAGCGATGTCAGGCTCATTGATAACATTTTAATTAATCCCTGAATTAGAATTCCTTTATTATCTTGTAACTTTTATGAAGAAAAAACTACTTTCCTTTTTTCAATATGTCTTTTTCCTGGGCATTGGAATTTTTTTAACGTGGTGGCAGATAAATAAAATGACAGCCGCACAAAAAATTCAATTCAAAGAATCACTTTTACATGCCCATTATATTTATCTTTTACCTGTTTTTGTACTTACTATCTTAGGGCACATCAGCAGAGGAGTAAGATGGAAAATACTCATAGAGCCAATGGGTTATTATCCCAAAACGTCTAACTCGTTTTATGCCGTGATGGTTGGATATTTGGCTAATACTTTTTTGCCGCGTGTCGGAGAAATCCTAAGATGTTCGGTATTAGGAAAATACGAAAAAATACCAGTCACAAAATTAATAGGGACGATTTTAGTTGAAAGGGTTTTTGATCTTTTCTGCTATTTCCTGTTGCTCGTAATTACTTTTTTAATTCAGATAGAAACGGTTAGCGATTTTGTGACGAGCAAAGTCAACGAAATGGGAAATTTCAAACACTCAACATCTCTGTGGATTATTTTAATAATTTTTCTGGCAATAGCAGGTATAGGTATTTTAGTATTGAAATGGATTTTCAGAAAATATAAAGGCCACCATTACATAATTAAGCTTAAGGGACTCCACATCGGCTTAAAAGAAGGATTCGCAACCATCCTTCATTTAAAAAAAAGAAAGAAGTTTATCGCCCATTCTATCTTTATCTGGTCATGCTATTTGTTTGAAATATATATCGGGTTTTCAGCGCTCGATGCCACATCGCATCTCGGGGTAGCCGCAGCCTTCAGCGTTCTTTCTTTGGCTACGCTTGCTATGATTGTTTCTCCCGGCGGTCTCGGAGCATTTCCAATTGCGGTGCAGCAGATATTGCTGATTTACAGCGTAGACAATATTTCGTTTGGCTGGCTGATGTGGGGCGTAACAACAGGTATTATTATCCTTGTCGGAATTATAAGTTTTGGATTAATAATTTATCTAAATAAAAATAAAAATGAAAAAGAGCGATTCTCTTAAAGACAGAATTTTCACCGCAGATTCCATAGCGCAGGAAGTCAAGAGACTAAGATTAAAAAGCAAAACAATTGCCTTTACCAATGGCGTTTTTGACATCTTACATGAAGGCCACATTGCCGTTTTAGCGGAAGCCGCGTCTTTTGCAGATGTATTAATTGTAGGAATAAATTCAGATGCTTCTGTAAAAAAATTAAAAGGCGATACTCGGCCAATTAACAGTGAAAATTCAAGAGCGCTAATTATGGCTTCATTAATTATGGTAGATGCTGTGGTTATTTTTAATGAAGAAACTCCCGCAGAACTTATTAAAATAATACAGCCTGACGTTTTGGTTAAAGGCGGCGATTATACGGCTGAAACCATTGTGGGCGCTGAAGATGTACTTGCTAACGGCGGCCGCGTGGAAATAATTCAATTAAAAGAAGGCTTTTCAACAACGGGTATTATAGAGAAAATCAACAGTAAATAATAAGACTAACGGTGATGAGCAAACTAAAATTTATTACACGTGATATCAGTTGGCTCGCGTTTAACGGCCGCGTTCTCCAGGAAGCCGCAGATGAAACAGTTCCTTTAATAGAACGGATAAAATTTCTCGGTATTTTTTCAAGTAATTTGGATGAATTTTTTCGTGTTCGTGTTGCCACATTAAAAAGGATGATCCAATTTGGAACTAAAGCCAACATACACCTGGAACATTCACCGGAAGCTATTTTAGAGGAAATTAACTTTAAGGTTGCCCAACAACAAGAACAATTCGACCAAACGTGGAAAATCATTTTTGAAGAACTCAAAAAACAAAAAATATTTATTGTAAACGATCAGCAATTAAATAAAGAGCAAAAGGAGTTTGTAAACAACTTTTTCAATGAATCTGTAAGAAGCAATATTGTTCCTTTGATGATAGAAGACCTCCGGGTCTTTCCTATTCTTCACGATAAATCTATCTATCTCGCCTGCAAGCTATCGAAAGCCGATTCATCAATTCCCCAACGGTATGCATTGGTATCCGTAACCAGGAGACTTCCTAGATTTATTGTACTTCCGTCGGGAGAAAATAATAATTATATTATTCTGATGGAGGATATTATCCGCTTTTGCCTTCCTAAAATTTTCTCCTATTTTAATTATGACACTTTTAGCTCTAACATTATAAAAGTAACCCGCGATGCCGAGATTGATATCGACAATGATATTTCGACTTCGCTTATTCAAAAAATAGAAAAAGGATTAAAAAACCGGAAAAAAGGAAAGCCGGTCAGGTTTACTTTCGATAAAGAAATTGACAGTGGCTTATTAAATTATTTAATCAAAAGGTTGGGCTTATCTGATAAAGACAATATTCAGTCAGGCGAGCGCATTCATAATTTCAACGATTTTATCAATTTCCCTGAATCGGTTTTTGACAAAAGAAGTGCAAGAAAAAAACCGTTTGTCCATCCGCTTTTAAAAAATGCCAACAGCGTAAGCGAGGTCATTCTGCAAAGGGATATTCTTCTCAATTTCCCTTATCATTCTTTTGACTCATTAATCGATATTTTGCGGGAAGCCGCGATAGCACCGGATGTGGTGAGTATAAAAATTACCTGCTACCGGCTCGCTCAAAATTCCAGTATAATTAACGCCCTAACCAATGCCGTGCGAAATGGGAAATTAGTAACAGTTGTGCTGGAACTTAGAGCACGATTTGATGAAGAAGCCAACCTGGAATGGAAAATAATTTTGGAAGAAGCCGGTGTAAAAGTTTTTATAGGTTTACCCAACATGAAAGTACATGCAAAGCTTTGCATTATAAAAAAGAAAGTAAGTAAAAATTTCGTCTATTATGGATTTGTAAGTACGGGAAACCTTAATGGAAGAACGAGCCGTGTTTATGGAGATCATTGTCTTCTTACCAGCAACAGGCAGATAATGGCAGACATCAACCGGATATTTAATTACCTGGAAAATCCAAAAAATAATCAAAGCCTAAAAGCTTGTACGAAACTATTCGTAAGCCCAATCAATACACGAAGGCATTTTATATTCCTGATTGATAAAGAAATAAAAAACGCAAAAGAAAACAAACCTGCGTCAATTATTTTGAAGTTAAATTCATTAAGCGATGAGGAACTAATTGTAAAGCTGTATGAAGCCGCGCGGGCTGGTGTAGAAATTAAAATGATCATTCGAGGCATTTGTTGCATGTATACCGAAAATAAAAAGTTTAAAACTAAAATAAAATCAATCAGCATCGTAGATGAATACCTGGAACATGCAAGAGCCATGATTTTCCACAACGGTGGAAAAGAAAAATATTTTATTTCTTCTGCTGATTGGATGGTTAGAAATCTTGACCATCGCGTAGAGGCAACTTGCCCGATATTGGACGACTCGATTCAAAAGGAATTAAAAGCTATTCTTAACATCCAGTTAGATGATAATGTAAAAGCAAGAATTTTAGACAATGAACTTTCAAACAGCTATGTAAGAGATCCGCGCGAAAGAAAGGTTCGCTCCCAAATACAGATTTACAATACCCTTCTAAAGAAAAAATATTAAAAATTTGAAACTCGCAGCAATAGATATCGGAAGCAACGCAGCACGTTTATTAATTTCAGAAGCATCTGTTGATGAGAACGGAAAACCGTCTTTTACCAAATTAAGCCTCGTAAGAGTACCGCTGCGATTAGGTTTTGACGTTTTTGATACAGGATTAATTTCTGATAAAAAAGTTGGTTTACTGGTGCTCACCATAAAAGGTTTTCTGAATATCGCGAAAGCATACGAAGTATCTGCATTAAAAGCCTGCGCTACCTCCGCTATGAGAGATGCTGTGAATAAAACCGAAATAATTTCGTTGATAAAAAAGGAAACCGGTTTAGAAATTGAAGTGATTTCCGGCGGCGATGAAGCGTCCTTTTTATTTGAAAGCCACATTGCCGAAAATCTCGATAAAGATCATTCTTACTTGTATATCGACGTTGGCGGCGGAAGCACAGAACTTACTTTCTTCAGTAATAATAATTTAGTTTTTAAAGAGTCATTTCCAATCGGAACGATCCGGCTTTTAAAAGACCAGGTAAGTGAAGAGACGTGGAATGAAATGAAATTCTGCATCAAATCAAAAACGAAAGGTTTTAAAGCCGTTGAGGCCATTGGATCCGGAGGAAATATAAATAAAGTGTTTACTATTAGTAAAAGAAAAGAAGGAAAACCGTTGCCGTACGAATTGCTAAGCGATTATTATAAAGAGTTAAGCAATGTTTCTTTAAAAGACCGGATGAACATTTATAAACTAAAAGAAGACAGGGCAGATGTAATTGTGCCGGCGTTGAAAATTTATATTAGCGCAATGAGATGGGCGGGGTCTCAACAAATCTATGTTCCAAAAATCGGGCTTGCAGACGGGCTGATACAACATTTATGGGGCGAGCAGAATAGGAAAGAGAAAAGTGATGGGTGATGAGAATAACCATTCCAGAATGTCGAATTCCAAAGTAAACCTTCATCAAAGATTTCTAAATTAATTAAATGAGAGAATTAATGAAGCCAACACCCTTACACGAAATCGTCGGCAACACAGATATTTATTTGCTCGACCAAATCATGAAAGAAAAATACAGGAAGAGCGACACGATATTAGACGCCGGGTGTGGCGGAGGAAGAAATCTATTCTGGTTTTTAAAAAATGAGATAGATATTTATGGAGTTGATAACGACGCAACAGCCATCAATTATATAAAATCGAACTATCCAAATTTGGATCGCAAAAAATTTATAGTAGCAGAAATAGACAATCTTCCTTTTGACATAAACTTTTTTGATCACCTGATAAGCAGCGCTGTATTGCACTTTGCAAAATCCACCTCGCATTTCAAAAATATGATGAAGGAAATGACTAGGGTTTTAAAACCAAATGGTTCTTTATTTATTAGGATGACATCCAATATCGGGATAGAGAATAAAGTAAGATTAGTTAAAAATGGTGTTTATGATATTCCCGACAGTTCTACCAGGTTTTTATTAACTCCTACCCTTCTTAATAATCTTTTGGTTGAAAATAATTTATCATTAGCCGAACCTTTGAAAACCGTAAATGTTGACAACCTACGTTGCATGAGTACTTTGGTTTTAATCAAAAATTAAAATATCATTTATTTATTGCTTTACTGGTTTCTAAACCATCGTTATATTTCAGATGAATCAGGCTATCTCGTAAAAACTAAAAAACTTTTTACCATGAAGATTCAAGCTAAATCTTTCGTTTTTCTTCTTCTTATTTTGACAATGTATTCCTGCTTTCCCTGTGGTTATTTGAAATGTGGCGGAAATAATTTTGATGGGCAATTTCGAATTGTTGACAAAGTTACTGGCGACGATCTTGTTTTTGGGCCAACAAGTATTTATGATAAAAATAAAATACGTTTTTTTTCACTTAACGGCAGAGACACTATCAGTTATGAATACACGACAATAAAATTTGGCGGTTTGGGTTATGACAGTATTTTGTACGTTACATTTTATCCTCCTCCCGCCACGCCCGTATTTATGAAATTAAATGACGCGGACACCGATACTTTATTACTGTCTTATAAAACTTCGAGTTCAAAATGTTGCGGAACCCACACTGAGATAACAAAATACAGGTATAACGATTCTACAGAATTTCCGGGAAATGAAGGGACACAGGTAATCAGAAAATGAAATCGATAATGTCTTTTTAGAGATGTGAAAACAGGAATATTCCATTTTTGTTGTTTTACTAATTTTAATTAAAGCTTGTTGTTACTTTTGAATTACGAACCGGTTATCGTAAAACAAATCATGAAAAAATCTTTATTAACAGGCAATTGAAAACATAATAGAGTTTATAAAATCCAAAAATTGAAAATAGCTGAAGTTAGCTTCGATTTAAAAATTATAATCAAAAACCAATACGATACAATTGCTATATTTACGATTTAATAATCCGAAATTTTTAAAAACCATTTCTATTAATAAATTAAAACCATTCCTTGCGTATCTGATAGCTGTAGTTTTTTGTGTCGCTATTTCTTCGTGCAAGTCAGGAGAAAAAAATTCTGTACCTGATACGGTTAAAAACAACTCAGACCATTTAATCACTTCAGACGGCTTTACTTTTCGCGACCTCAATAAAAATGGTAAGCTTGATATATATGAAGACAGCCGCCAGCCTATAGATGCAAGAATAAAAGATCTTCTTTCGCAAATGACAATTGAAGAAAAAGCCGGGATGATGTTTATCAACGGGGCAAGAATTAATGATGATGGAAGCATTGAAGATAAGCCGGGGAAAGGCATGTTTGCTTTTGCACCAAACGCAATGGTTTTGGTAAGAGATAAAAAAATGAACCATTTTAATCTTTGGGCTATTCCTTCTGTAAGCAACCTGGCAAAATGGTACAATAGCATGCAGAAATATGTTGAGGATTCAACAAGATTAGGAATACCGATAACAATAGCTTCCGATCCGCGCAATCATTTTACTAAAAATCTTTTTGCTTTGAGCGCAGCTTCATTTTCTCAATGGTGCGAGCCGTTAGGTTTTGCCGCTATTAATGATACAAGCCTGACTCATGAATTTGCTAATGATGCCAGGCAAGAATACCTCGCTGTCGGTATCCGTGAAGCATTGCATCCCCAGGTTGGGCCGGCTACCGAGCCTCGCTGGCCAAGGATTGCAGGTTCCTTTGGGGAAGATGCAAATTTATCTGCGAAGATGGCAACTGCTTATATTGAAGGTTTTCAGACAGACTCATTAGGCTCTCAAAGCGTATCTACCATGACTAAGCATTTTCCAGGTGGCGGCCCCCAGTTTGAAGGGCTCGATCCACATTTCCCTTTTCAAAAAGGCCAGGTGTATCCCGGTAACAATTTCAATTATCATTTAATACCTTTTAAAGCTGCAATCGCTGCGCACACTACGGCAATGATGCCTTACTATGGCGTGCCAATGGATTCTGCGCATGAGCATGTTGGTTTTTCTTATAACAAAGGAATCATTACTGGCCTGTTGAGAGACCAACTGCATTTTGATGGAATTGTTTGTACTGATTGGGGACTGGTTACTGACATACATTTGGGAAATATTCTTTGGCCAGCACGTGCCTGGGGCGAAGAAAAACTATCAATCCCTGAGCGTGTTGAAAAAATTATTGATGCAGGCGTGGATCAGTTTGGGGGTGAAAATATTCCTGAGGTAGTGGTGCAATTGGTGAAAGAAGGAAAGATAAGTGAGAAAAGAATTGATTCATCTGTTACCCGCTTATTACGTCTAAAATTTGAATTGGGCTTGTTTGATGATCCTTATATTAATGCTTCAAAAGCTTCGCAAATTGTCGGCAAATCAGAATTTGTAAAAGCCGGTGAAGAATCGCAAAGACGGGCAATGACTTTATTAAAGAACAGCACCTTGCCAGGAAAACAAGATAAAATATTACCACTGAAAATAAATTCATTAAAAATTTATATCAAGAATATTGATTCCGCTACGGCTGCAAAATATGGAACAGTAGTAAGCAAACCATCAGAGGCCGACATTGCTATCATTCGCCTAAGCACACCATGGTACCCGGTTGCATCAGACATCCCAATGGCAAAAATGTTTCATCATGGCGATCTTGATTTTAAGGGAAAACAAAAAGACAGCATCATGCAAATATTGAAAGCGGTACCAACTATTGTTGATATTTATCTTGACAGGCCTGCTGTCATCCCGGATATCAGCGCTAACGCAAAAGGTTTATTGGCAGATTTTGGTGCCAGCGATGCGGCAGTACTTGATGTTATTTTCGGTAAATACAAGCCAGGCGGCCATTTGCCGGTAGAATTACCATCTTCTATGGAAGCCGTTCGCAATCAAAAAGAAGATGTCCCTTACGATTCAAAAGATCCATTGTATAAGTTTGGCTTTGGGCTCAGTTATTAATTCTGTAGAAAGAACTCTTGCATGGAAGCAATGAAAGTGGTTGGGTGGATGCGTATTTTAATCCTTTTGATCTGCGCTGTAGCGAAAAAGAATTGCTCACAAGACCTCATCTTTAAATCAGATTTTTATCAGGTTCCTTTTAGATAAAAAAACTTTGTTAGACGCTGCTCTTTTACAGCCACCGAACAGTATTAACAAACGAAATAATTTCAAATTCTTACATTTACTCATCATGAAAAAGATTCTTGCCATTTCAATTTTATTGGCTGCTTGCAATAGCCATTCTCAAAAAGAAACTACAATAGTAAATGTAAAAGATACTGCAATCGTCGTGGCACCTGCGAATAAATTTGCAAACGTAACTTTCGCTTCAAAAAAAGATTTAAACTGCGGAATGCCTCTGGCTGCTGGTTTGGAAGACACTGCGCATTACAAAGGAAAAATTTATGGCTTTTGTTCAAAAGAATGTAAAGATGATTTTTTAAAAAATCCAGATGCTGAAATAGCAAAAAAATAATTTTGGAGAAATTGTTATTGTGATTCCAGTCAGCCTGTATTTTTTTTGACATTTGTTGAAAAAATCGAGTGCGAATATGCTTTTTATATAACTTCCTTTTTTGATTTTATAAATTACTTGATGTCTTCAAAATGAAAATTTATTTTTGCTTATGCTTATGCCACGGAAAAAAAAACTTCAGTAATAAAAATTCAGTAAAGAAATTTAAAAATTAGAAATAGTCCTTTTGCAAAAATGGGTACGCTAAAAAAAATAAACAAAATCAGGAAGCACCTAACCAAGAGTTTGACAAAAAACATTGGTCATAAAAAAAACATTTCCACAGGTCCTACCCCTGGTATAGAAATTAAAAGGATTTTGATCTGCAGACCTAACAAAAGATTAGGAAATCTTTTGTTATTTACGCCGCTGGTGCAGGAAGTAGAGGCCACCTTTCCCGGTTGCAAAATTGATTTGTTTGTAAAAGGAAATTTGGCTTCATCTGTTTTTAAAAATTATGAAAATATCAATCGGATCATTCAACAGCCTGTAAAACCTTTTGAGCATTTACTGAAAGAAATGCAGGGCTGGCTATTTATAAAAAGGAACCATTACGACCTTGCCATTAATGTAATAAACCATTCGTCATCAGGCAGACTGTCAACTCAATTTGCCAATTCAACTTATAAATTTTTTGGGGATGTTAACGAAGATGAATTATCGAATAACACAGATAAACAACATGCCGCAAAACTCTCTGTCTATGCACTTAGAAATTATTTGGAGCAAGAGGGTTTCCCGAAAAATGATAATCCTGTTCCGAAACTAAACCTGAAACTAAGCGCTTCAGAAATAGCAGAAGGCAAAGTGATTTTAAATAAATTAGTGAAAAATGAAAAAAAAACTATTTGCCTGTTTACCTTTGCAACAGGTGATAAATGCTACTCTGATGAATGGTGGAAAAGTTTCTATGAGCGTTTAAAAACTGAATACCAGAATTACAATATTATTGAAATCTTACCTGTTCAGAATGTTTCAGGAATATCTTTTAAAGCGCCCACTTTTTCTAACAAAGATATCCGGAAAGTTGGGGCGCTAATTGCGAATACCAAAGTTTTTATTTGTGCTGATGGAGGAATTATGCACCTGGCCAGTTCAGTAAATACGCCAACTATCGGCCTGTTTTCAGTTACAGATAAAAATACATTTCAGCCTTATAATGACAAAAGTATTGGTATAAAGACTGATGAAACAGATATAAATGAATTGACAAGGATTTTAAACAATATCCTTACTACGAATTGAGATAGCGTTTCGTCTACGCATCGCCGTTACACGGTAACATTAGAATAAAAAAAGGGAATATTTATTGGTTTACTGCAGCCTTACCTGGTTCTTAATTTTGCTTTATCGTATTTTTCCGAAAGAATAGTAAACAGAGAAATAAGTCGAATTTCTATTTTGACTCCATCCTGAATCAGCGAATTATCTTTTTCAAATGCTGAATCCATAAATACTCATATCTGATCTCATCTTCTGAATTTGTTCTTTTTTGAAAGAATGGATTAACAACAATTTCTTAATTAAAAAGATACTTAAACAAGCTAATTTATCGCCATAGCAATTTAGAAATAGAATTACGGAATTTATACTGTCCGTTCCTGTATTCTTGTTTAAATCTAAAACAGTTTCTAACCATTCTTCTATAAAGAGAATATAATTTTCTTTTTGTTCGATTGTATCCAGATTTTTTCTGAAAATTTCTAAATAATAAATATCGTTTTCATCGTGATGGTTTATAAAATGAAAAATTAGATCGTTTAGTATTTGCAGGAATAATTCTCTACATAGTTTAGGAGACAGCGCATTTTTTTTCTGCGGGAAAATGAACTTTCCCAACCGGAAATCTCCCGATTTTGCCGATAAATATTTCATAAGTTCTAAGGAAAGATGAATACCCGACGTTAAATTTTGTTTAAGATAAGTTCTTGCGATATTATGAAGTGTTTGTATTTTATGAAAATGCAGTAAACTAAAGCCTTGCTTTTCTAATAAACTATCAATTTCGAGCGAATTTAAAAGCAACTTAAAAGCTTCCTCCCTGTCGCCATATTTATAAGCTTTATAGGCCAAAACATTATTAGCCATTGTGGTAATAATTAGGTTAGGAATATGGTAATCATCTGAAACAATTTTTCCCATATCACATAAATAACTATCGGCTGACGAAAAATTATTTAATCTTAATTCGTCTAAAACGTGGTTATACTTTTTAATTGCCAGGCACACATAAATAAAAGAGTCCTGGTCAAGAAAACTTTTCAGTTCAGTAAGAAAATTATTAAAAAAATAATCTTCTTTTTTTACCAGATTATTTTCCAGGAAAGTTCCATTTTTAATGATTGCATTAATTTCATGGAAAATTTCATCTTCAATGGAAGCATTAATATTGGAAGTATAGTCGTTCATAATCGAGGTATTTATTGAAAGAGGTAAAATAATTTCTATCTCATGGCATTTGCAAAGACTATCGCTCACATTACTTTGGCAACTTTGATATCTTTTATTAATTGTTTTAGAAGTTCCCTAGTGATTTCGCAGTAAATTTATCTTTTCAATAAACGCGATACCATTAGAATTTATGCGATTTTTTAGTAATTGAAGTAACTTAAACGGCAAATAGAAATCCAATTTTTACCCATTTATCAATACTTAAACAGTTTAAAAAATTAGTGTTATTTTAGTATTCAGACCTTTGCGTCTCAGTAATTATTTCTTTTAAAACAGCTTTTATGAAAGAGGAAGGAAATAGCACGGATATTTTCACGCTGATAAAAGGATTAAGCAGCACAGAAAAATCTTACTATACAAAAATGGCCAAACGGCATGCTGATCAAAACTCCTCATTGCATTTAAAGCTTTTCAAACTGATAGATCAGAGTAAAATTCCCGATGACAATAAATTTTGTAAAGCGCTTGGAATAAAAAATAAGATTCACTTTTCTGGCCTTAAAACTTATCTCTATAAAGACCTTCTTAACACAATCGTATTTCAGAAAAAAAATAATTCCATAGATACTCAATTATATTTTATTCAGGATCAGATTCAGCTTTTGCTTGAAAAAAGACTGCTTTACCTGGCGCATAAGGTTTGTAAAAAAGCCATAGCTCTTGCTACAAAATATGGTAAATACCATTTCCTGATAACACTCCTTCATCAACAGAACCGTATTCTTGAATACAAGGACTACAAGCAATTTAAAGCATTAACTGAACCGATGTTTTCTACATTGGAACAGGCCATTAATGATCATAAATCGTTTGCTCAAATTCGCTTTTTATATGAAAAAGTAAAAAACCTTACCTATCGTTCCTGGTTGCCAATCACTTCGGAAGAGCTGGTTGGAATAAAGGAAGCAAAGTTGCTTTTGGAAACAATAAAGCCAGAAAAAAGTCGCCAAACGCTTGTTTATTTGTATTATCTAAATTCCCTCGCTTTATGCCAATACATGCTCCATGAAAATAATTCCTGTAACCGTAGTTGCCGTAAAATATTTGATTTATGGAGTAATAATACACACCTGGTAAATGAATATGCACTTCTTTTTATTAATTCTGTAAATACTGCTTGCTACAATGATTTCGCAGGTAAAAATATTTTGAAGGTGCAGGAAACGATAACCGCATATGATAAACTGGAAAGTAATCATTTGAAAAACGAATTCTACAGCGGGCATTTTGAGGTTATCCGGTTTAATACCGAACTAAAAATTTATTTGAAAACTGCGAGGTATGACGAGGTAAAAATGACGATTGAGAAACACGCTCCGGTTATATTTTCTTATGTCTCCAAAATTTTGCCTCCGGCAGAGCAACTTTCAGTTCTTTCCTCTGTTTGTATTTCGTATTTTATACTGGAGCAATGGGACGATTCAGAAAGATTGCTGAATCAAATCAAAGAACAAAAC
This sequence comes from Ginsengibacter sp., assembly GCA_039937075.1. Taxonomy (GTDB): domain Bacteria; phylum Bacteroidota; class Bacteroidia; order Chitinophagales; family Chitinophagaceae; genus Ginsengibacter. Next base: position 24,393 of record JBDTHD010000252.1, read on the forward strand.
CAGCAAATAAACAGGGAAGACGTTTTGTATTTTTCCTTGCTATTTCAATTAGTTATCCTTTATGAAGAAAATGAATTGGACAGGCTGAACAGTGCAATAAAAGCTGCTTATCATTTTTTATATGCCAGAAAAAAACTCCGTCCGTTTGAGCGGGAACTCATGCTATTTCTAAAACATTTGTCAGGTGCCATCACTAAACGAACCACGAGAGATTTAATAAAAAGATTTTTAAATCAATTAGACAAGTATAGAGATGATCCGCATACCAATCTTTATTTTCTTTATTTTAATTATTATGGATGGCTTGAAAGTAAAATAATGAGGATTTCCTATAAAGATTATGTAAGCCAAAAGTTGGAAGATTAATTGAATTTTTGTAAACAAAAAAAGTGACTCTGTATAACAGTAAAGATTACACTAAAATTACAAATCCTTATTATTTATGGGTTTACTGTCTTTTAGCCAGGCCAGCTATTTATTTCTAAGGCAAAATGAACGCCTGTTTTTAATAACTAACGCAGAAATCAATATCAGCATTCAAAAAAGATAATTCAATACAATTATTTTACATATTCCAAAATATCGCCGGGCTGGCAATCCAGTGCTCTGCAAATAGCCTCCAGCGTTTCTAACCGAACAGCTTTTGCTTTTCCATTTTTAAGAATAGAAAGGTTAGAAAGGGTGATGCCTACTTTTTCGCTCAGTTCGTTCAACGACATTTTGCGACGCGCCATCATCACATCCAGGTTAATAATTATTGGCATAATTTATATAGTTAAGTCTTGTTCCTGCTGCATTTCTATTCCCTTTTTAAATACATAAGAGATAGCTATTAATATTAGCCCAAACATCAGAGGGCTGACGTCAAAATCAAAATTTTTTAAGACAGTAAAAGAATAAGGTTTCATCATTTTTTGCGCATTCATAAAATTCAGATAATAGAAGAAATATTCCAGCGGAGAAATACACGCAATAAAGATTCCCATTCTAAATAAACGTTTTACGTTTTGTAAAGTAAAAACCTCTTCTTTTACCAAAGCGTTCAGGAACCTATAAAAATTTACCAGGACTTTAATTCCTAAAACGACCACTACAATCGCAACAATAAACATAAAAAAACTTATCAGTGAACTTGAGTCTTCATTGTTCTTAAATTCCACATCTGAGTAATAGTTTTTCGAAAAAGAAATCGAATCCGCGTTTTCTCTTCGCATCAGAACTGTATTCTTTTGGTCGTTTGGTTTGAATAAAACATTTTTAACAATGTTCGGGCTATTGGATCCGGCACTTTCCCATCCACGGCTGAATCCGGATACTAAATCGGTCACGCCTGAAATTATTGAAACAGCCAGGAGAATTACGAAAATAAGCCGGATAAGCATTAAATTTCTTTTCATTTTTGTATTGATTTAGATGGTTAAATTGTGTTCCAGTTGTAATAAAATAGCACGCTGAAAAACCCTGGTGAACAACCAAAGAACCGCGGTAATAATTATTAGGGCTATGTTGTTGATAATAACCACTCGAAACAGTTCCCCAAAATGATGACCAAAGCGATACGACGCAGCTCCATGATTAATATAACTATCCACATTCTTAGAAAAATAAGTTGAATCATTTTTCGCGAGTCCAAAAAGTATTATATGGAAAACTATAATGGGAAGCAATAAATAATAAACCGTATGAGCGATTCTATTTATTTGTTGATATACTTTGGTGGAAATTAAATTTTCACTCTTAAAAACAGGGAGCAACCGGTAAAATTGCCAAAGAAGAAAAAGATTAAAGCCTTCTAAAATTATGTGGCTCAGCAACAGGTTTAGGTTGTAAGACGTGAAAGAAAAGACCCCTGTATTTTTCACAAATTCAACGATGTCTTCGATTATATTCGCAACAATACCTACAAATGAAATAATCAATACTACCCGAAGCGTATTTAACCAGGCTGGTTGCTTTAATGATGTCTCCATACAAAAAATTTTGCACCAAAGCTAAAACTAAATTTATTAAAATGCAAACTATTTTTATCGAATCACAATAAAAATATATTATATCAGGTAAAATTAAAGGTAAAAAATTATAGGGTAATTTTAGTGGTGATTTTAGGCTGATTGCCCTACTGGCAAAATTAATAATTGCTGTTTTTTTTATCAATGTTGAGGGATATGTGTTTCAGCTGAGTCTGAAGCAGCATACCGGTCAAACTATCATTATTTATTTTTAATAGTTATCTGAGGTACATACCCCGCGCGAAAAGCATTAATTATTGACCGGGGCGTTAACACAGTTAATTTATTCTCATCTGGCAGATCATTTCCTTTATCATAACCAAAAGGCGACCATAAAAATATTTGCTTTTCAAACACCAACCACGCATTTTTTTCAATTAAAATAAAAGTACCATCGGGGATAGAATCTATATTTTCTTCGTAAGTTACTTTTGATTTATCACGATTCATTCTTTCTCTATGAAGAATGTCATCTATTTTCTTTATGGATGTTTTTTCACCAAAATGATATTCCGGGTTTCCTTTTAATCAAAGAGTTTTGAACTTATGATAATCTTGTCTGCGGCATTCAAAGCACGGCCTGTGGCCTGCTGCAAAGGAAGTAGCTTCATCCAGAAAAAAAAGTCCGGTATATCGGTGCGGCGCCATTACCGGCCTTTTTCTTCCGTTAAATTCAAGCTTACACGTTATCCATGCTTTCAATTTAAATGGGCGAAGTACTTGTTGTTGATCGTTATGAAGAATACCGCGATTGCCCATCCACGAACCACGCGCGGTTGTTTTTATGATATTTCCAAATGGATCAACGCGGTTTTGTAACATTGAAAAATGTTTTTGGATGAAATCAATTGATAGGTGAAATAAAATTTATCAAGTAATATTCTTTATAGTAAAGAGACAAATAATGAGAGATTTTATTTATTTTCATTCGGTAATATCGTCATATTCTAATGGAGCGGCATGGATTAACTTACCTGCAAATTCAATCATTTTTTCAGCCCGC